>JAIBAP010000043.1 GCA_019695115.1 Caldilineales bacterium
CCCCACCTCCCACTCGCCGTACTCACTCTCCTGCGCCCGACCACCCTTGGCGCCGTTCTCCCATTGGCCGCGCTCGCTTTCGTCCCTCCCACTCTGCTCAACCCGGGAAACTTTGACGCTCACCCTGTGTCCAAGAGGCCATTGACCCGCCCCCCGCCTTGTGTTATCCTGCCCCCATCCTGTATACTCGTCCCCAGAGCCGGGTCGCCAGACCCGGTCTCTTTTGTTGCCATGAACTCATCCGTCCCTTCGACCCACAAGCTGTATTGGAGCGACCCCCAGCGCCGGCGCTTCCAGGCCCGGGTGTTGGCCCGCCAGCAGGGCGAACGGCCCGCCCTCGTCCTCAACCGCACGCTGTTCTATCCCACTGGCGGCGGGCAGCCCTGCGACGAGGGCAGGCTGGGCGAGGCCAGGGTGGTTGGGGTCGAGCAGGAAGACGGCCTCATCCACCATTTCGTCGATCACCTGCCCCACCCGGCGGACGAAATCAGCGGCGAGATCGACTGGCCCCGCCGCTGGGACCACATGCAGCAACACAGCGGCCAGCATCTGCTCTCGGCCGCCTTCATCGTCCAACTCGACCGCCCCACCCTCAGCTTTCACCTCAGCCCGGACACCGTCACTATCGACCTGCCCGGCCCACCGCCCGACGCCGCCGCAATCGGCGACGTGCTGGCCTACGCCAACGCCATCGTGGCCGAAGATCGACCCATCCACAGCTATCTCGTCGCCTCCGCCGAAGCCGCCCGCCTGCCGCTGCGCAAAGCGCCGACGGTAGAGGGGCCGGTGCGGGTGGTCGAGATCGAGGGCATCGACTGGTCGGCCTGCGGCGGCACCCACGTCCGCAGCACCGCCGCCATTGGCCACCTGGCCGTCACCCGGCTAGAGCGCCGCGGCGACGCCACCCGCGTCTACTTTGCCGCCGGCGGCCGCGCCCAGGCCGACCATCTGCGCCGGCTGAGCATCACCCAGGCGCTGGCCGAGCAGTTCAGCGCTGGGATCGATGACCTGCCGGGCCTGGTCGGCCGGCTCCGCCAGGAACTCGACCAGGCCCAGAAGGCGCTCAAGCAGGCCCAGAACCAGCTGGTGACGGCCGAGGCGGCTCGGCTGTGGGCGCAGGCCCCGGTTGAGAACGGCGCCCGCCTGATCCGCTGCCAGCCTGAGCCTGATTCCGGCCTGGACATCCGCCGCCTGCTGGCCGCGGCCCTGGCCCTGGGCGGCTGCCTGGGCGTGATCGGCCGGGCGGAAGCAGGATCGGCGCGATGGGTGGCGGGCCGCTCGGCCGAGTACGAGATCGACCTGCGCCGCCTGTTGCCCTCACTGCCCTCGCTGCCCGGTGTACGGGGCGGCGGCAGCCCCGACTTCATCCAGGGCAGCGTCGATCCGGCCGCCCTCCCCCTCTTGCTCGACACCCTTGCCCACTCCCTTACCGCCGCCCTGGCCGGCCAGACCGATGTACGAACTAGCCCCTAACGTCTTTGCCGAGACGACCTACCATCACAGCAACCCTGGTTTCGTGGTCACAGCCGACGGCGTCGTCTGTATCGACAGCCCACTGATCCCGGTCGAGGCACGCGCCTGGCGTCAGGTAATCGCCGAGACCAGCCACGACCTGCCCATCCTCTATGTCATCGTCACCGACCACCATCGCGGCCACTGTTTGGGCAGCCAATGGCTGAGCGAGAACGTCATCGCCCACGAGCAAGCCTGGCGCCACATGCGCAATTATGGCGAGAATTTCAAACAGCGGGTGCGCGATAGCTTCAAACGCAAGCCCGAAATCCGCGCCCAATTCGACGATCTGCGCATCGTCGTCCCCACCGTCACCTTCATCGATAACATGACCCTGGTCAGAGGCGGACCGGGCCGGCTGGGATCGGCGAACGAGGAAGGGGGGGAGCGGGAGAAAATCATCCGCATCCTGCATGTGGGCGGCCACACCCCCGCCACCTGCCTGGTGTGGTTGCCGGTGGACCGCGTGCTCTTTGCCGGCGACATCGTCTGGATCGACCAGCACCCATTCATGACCCAGGCCAATTCGGGCGAATGGCTGCTGGCGCTGGAGTACATCCGCCGTCTGCAACCGAGCTACATCGTCCCCGGCCACGGCCCCATCTGCGACCTCTCGGCCCTCGATCGTCTGACCGAGTACCTGAGCTTCCTGCGGCAACGAGCGCTCGATCTCTTCCTGGCCGGCCGCAGCAAGCAGGAGACGGCCAGCCTGCTCATCCCCGAACTCAAGCCCTGGTTCCCCATCCCGCCCGAACGTTCGCCCAAGATCGAATCGCAGATCCGCTCCGGCATCGGCCGGGTGTACGACGAACACCGCCGCCAGCATCTGGCCAGAGCTTGAGGCGCCTTGCGCCGCCCAGCCGCCCGGCCCCGTCTGCATCGCCATGGCCCGCGCCGTCACCGCCCAAACTCGCACGCCCGCCGACGAGTTGCGCTCCCTGCTCGATCAGAGCGAGAAACTGGCCGTCAGCATGGCCGGGGCCACGCCCGCACAGGCGCGGCAGTTGTTGGCGGCGCTCGACCGCATTGTCATCCTCTTTCCCGAATTGGAAGCAGCCGGGGTGGATTTGCAGCCAGAGCGAGGCCGCTGGGAGGGCGTGCAGGGGGCGGTGCGACGCCATCGCCGCAGCCTGCTGGCCACCCTGAAGCCCGCCGGCGGGTTGGCAGTCGCCCGCGCCCAACAGCCCGCCCCTCCGCCCGCTGCCAATTGGTGGTGGCAGACCGACCGCACCCTGGCCGCCGAGACCAGACGCAAGGCGCTCACCTGGACGGCGGCCATCGGCGCCCTGGTTCTCGTCCTCGTCCTCGCCTACTGGCTCTTCAACCGCCTCTTCCCGGTCGATCCGATCGTCGCCGAGGTCTATCGCCTCCGCAATGAAGCGCAGCAGGCTTTGCTCGAGGGCGACCTGGCCTCGGCGCTGGCCGACCACGAGGCGGCTGCCGCCCTCAGCCCGGACGACCCCGAAACCCTGGCCTGGTTGGCGGCCTTGTACGACGCCTCTGGGCGAGGCGCCGACGCCGACGCCGCACAGGCGCGGCTGCGCCCCCTGCGGCCCGATTTCGAGGTCGATTCGCTGCTGGCGTCAGCCTACCTGGGCGTGCAACTGCCGGACAAGGCCAAGACCTACGTCGATCAGGCCCTGGCTGCCAACCCGGAGTACGTCATTGCCCTCATCACTGCCGCCGACATCAGCCAGGCGCGCGGCCAGATCCAGGAGGCCATAGCCTATCTCGAGCGCGCTGACGAAGCCGCCGGCGCCCAGAACCTCTTCCAGGAGCAGGCTGTCATCCGTATCCGCCTTGCCCAATTGCTCCAACAGCCGTTGCTGCCCACGCCGGCGGAGTAGTGATTGGTAATTCATTCGATCCGAAATTCGCCATGCCCCATCCCGACCTCCTCACTCCTTACCCCGTCCAACTGGCCGGCGTGACGCGGCATCTCACGCGCGTCGAGATCGCCCCCGGCGTCGTCATCGCCATCCTCAACATCCTCGGCGACACCGAACTGACCGAAGCGGTGGCTGCCGAACTGGTGAAGCGCCTCCCTGCCGAGACCGAGTTTCTGGTCACACCCGAAGCCAAGAGCATTCCGCTCTGCTATGCCATGTCGGTCAAGAGCGGGCTTCCCTATGCCGTCCTGCGCAAGAGCTTCAAGCCCTACATGCTCGGCTCCATCGGCGAGGAGGTGGTCAGCATCACCACCGGCGCGCCGCAAAAGCTGTGGCTGGATGGCAAGGACATCGAGCGGGTGCGGGGCAAGCGCGTGGTCATCGTCGATGATGTGATCTCCACCGGCGGCACCCTGCGCGGGGCCAGAAGTTTGCTGGAACAAGCCGGAGCCGAGGTGATCGCCAGCGTCGCCATCCTCACCGAAGGCGACGAATCGGCCTGGCGCGACGTGATCACCCTCGGCAACCTGCCGGTCTGGTTCGACCGCCCGGCATCCTAACCCGCCAACCGCGCCCCGCAAACCCGAGCGCCCCCTCCCCCCTCGCGTTTCACGCCTCCCGTTTCACGTTTCACGCCTCCCACCTCACGTTTCACGCCTCACGCCTCACGTTTCACGCCTCCCGTTTCACGTTTCACACCTCCCGCCGCACACCTCACGTTTCACGCCTCCCGTTTCACGTTTCACGCCTTACGTTTCACGCAACACGGAACACGCCTCCCTCCCCCCCATGTTCGACAAACTCGACCAAATAGAAGCCCGCTACGACGCCCTCGACGCCATGATGGGCGACCCCGCCATCGCCGCCGATTACCAGGAAGCGGCGAAGTTGGCACGCGAGCAGGCCGAGTTGCGGGACATCGTCGCCAGCTATCGCCAGCTCAAGCGGGTGCTCCAGGAATTGGCCGCGGCCCGCCAGCTGCTGGAGGCCGAGGAGGATGCTGATTTCCGGGCGCTGGCCGAGGCCGAAGTGCGCGACCTGGAGGCTGAACAGAGCCGCGTCGAGAACGATCTGCGGGCGCTGCTTCTGCCGCGCGACCCGCGCGATGCCAGGAACGTGATCGTCGAAATCCGAGCCGGGACCGGCGGCGACGAGGCCGGGCTGTTCGCCGCCGACCTCTACCGCATCGTCAACCGCTATGCCGAAAAACGCAACTGGAAGACGGCGCTGCTTTCGAGCAGCGAGAGCGGCATCGGCGGTTTCAAGGAGGTGATCTTCGAAGTGCGCGGGGAGGGCGCTTACAGCCGGTTGAAGTACGAATCCGGCGTCCACCGCGTCCAACGCGTGCCCGAAACCGAATCTCAGGGCCGCATCCACACTTCCACTGCCACCATGGCCGTGCTGCCCGAAGCCGACGAGGTAGAGGTGAACATCGCCCCCGAAGACATCCGCATCGATGTCTACCGCGCCACCGGCCCCGGCGGCCAGAGCGTGAACACCACCGACAGCGCCGTGCGCATCACCCACCTGCCCACCGGCCTGGTGGTGCAATGCCAGGACGAGAAAAGCCAACTCCAAAACCGCCAGCGCGCCCTTGCCATCTTGCGCGCCCGGTTGTACGACGCCGAAATGCAGCGCCAGCACGACGCCATCAGCGCCGACCGCCGGGCGCAGGTAGGCTCGGCCGAGCGCAGCGAGAAAATCCGCACCTACAACTTTCCCCAAAACCGTGTCACCGACCATCGCGTGGGCGTCAGCATCTACAACCTGCCGGCGGTGCTGGATGGCGACCTGGATGTCTTCATCGATGAGCTGGCCGCCGCCGACCAGACGGCCCGGTTGCAGGCGGAGAGTGGGGAGTAGGAAGTAGGGAGTAGGGAGTAAGGAGTAGGAAGTAGGGAGTAGGAAGGTATGGAGGAATGAGTAGACGGATTGCGGATGAGGTGGCGGCGGCGGCGAGGATGTTGGCCGGGGCAGGGATCGAGAGCGCCCGGCTCGATGCCGAAGTTCTGCTGGCCCACGTTTTGGGCCGGGAACGATCCTTCCTCCTCACCCACCCCGACCTGCCCCTCACACCCAACCAGGCCACCGACTACGCCAACCTGATCCGCCGCCGCGCCGCCCGCCAGCCGCTGGCCTACCTGACCGGGCGGCGCTGGTTCTTCGGCCTGGAGTTCCTGGTGACGCCGGCCGTGCTCATCCCCCGACCCGAGACCGAACTGCTGGTCGAGAAGGCGCTGGACTGGCTGGCAGGGCGGACGGAGGGGGCTACGGTGGTCGATGTCGGCACGGGCAGCGGAGCCATCGCCATCGCCCTGGCCGCCCACACCCCGCCCCAGGTGCGCCTCTTTGCCGTCGATTGCTCGCTGGCGGCGCTGGCAGTGGCGCAGGAAAACGCCCGCCGGCATTGCCCCGGCCGCATCAGCTTCCTCTCCGGCGACCTGCTGACCCCACTGGCCGAACCGGCCGACCTCATCCTGGCCAACCTGCCCTATGTGGCCGCAGCCGAAGGCGCCGCCCTGATGCCGGAAGTGCGCGACCACGAGCCGGCCGAGGCCCTGTTTGGCGGCGCAAATGGCCTGGCCGTGATCGAACGGCTGTTGGCCCAGGCCCCCGCCCATCTGCGGCCCGGCGGCGCTCTCTTCCTGGAGATCGGCGCCAGCCAGGGTGAGGCCGCCCTCCTGCTCGCCCGCCGCCATTTTCCTGCCGCCCGCATCACCCTCCATCCCGACCTCGCCGGTCTCGACCGCGTGTTGGTCATTACCCAACCCACCCCCTGAAGCCATGCCCATCCGCCTCCTTGCCTGCGACCTCGACGGCACCCTGGCCGACCACAACGGCCACATCAGCGACGAAGCCCTGGCCGCGCTCGACCGCGCCCGCTCCGAAGGCATCCTCCTCGTCGTCGCCACCGGTCGCCTGCCCTTCGTCATCGGCCCCTTCCTCGACCGGCTGGGCGTGACCACCGAGCCGTTCATCACCGCCCAAGGCGCTTTGATCGGCTATCGCGACGGTCGCATCCTCCGCCGGCTGACGCTCGACGCCGCCGTTGCCCGCGCCGCCGCCGCCATCGGCCGGGATCTGGGCGCGGGCATGGCCTTTTTTCACGAAGACCTGATCATCGTCGATGGCTACGCCTTTCCACCGGAACAGTACCAGGCCTGGTTTGGACAGCACGGCCGGCTGGAGCCGACGGCGGCGGCGCAGTTGGATGGAGATCTGATCAAATTCATGGCTATCCACCCCGATGTCGCGGCGGTCCCGTCACTGGTGGACGGCTTGCGGGCGGCGCTCGGCCCCCGCGCCGAGATCACCCGCTCGTGGCATCATTTCGTCGAGGGCACCTCGCCCGGCGCCGATAAAGGTGCGGCCCTGGCCTGGCTGTGCGGTCGGCTCGGCGTGGCCCAAGACGAGGTGCTGGCGATGGGCGATGGCGGCAACGATGTGACCATGCTCCGCTGGGCCGGGCAGTCGGCTACCCCGGCCAATGGCGACCCAGCCGCCCTCGCCGCTGCCGGCTGGGTGGCGCCGCCGCTGCTGCCGGAGACATCCCCGCATCCGGTGGCGGCCGGTCTGGCGCATTTTCTGGGCTGGTAGGGGGCCGAACATGACCTGGCAAACCTGGCTGCTGTTGTTGGGCGCTATCATCACCGAAGTGATCGGCACAGCGGCGCTCCGTTTCACCGATGGTTTTGCGAAATGGCTGCCGCTGGCCGTGGTCGTCGTCGGCTACGCCGCCTCGTTCTACCTGCTGGCGCTGGTGCTCAAACAGAATGTGCCCATCGGCATCATCTACGCCATCTGGTCGGGGATCGGCACGGTGGGGATCACGCTGGTGGGGGTGATCTTGTGGAACGAACGACTGAGCCTGGGGGCGGTGATCGGCGTCGCCCTGGTGATCGGTGGGGTGGTGCTGATCAATCTCAACCGCCAGTCGCACTGACCACACCCCGCCGGGGCCGAAATCCAAGCAGCAAGCATCCTGGACGCGTTTGTAACAGTCAACAATCAACAGTCAACAATCAACAGTCAACAATCAACAGTCAACAATCAACGGTTAACGGCCGGCTCCAATCTGATCCTGTGATCGGAGCGGCACGTCACGCTCAGGCGGCTCGCACATAGCCCGTTCGCACGTGGGCGTGCGAACTCCGCAACAATTCACACCTCACTCCTCACGTTTCCCGCTTCACGTTTCACGCCTCACTCCTCACGTTTCACGCCTCACGCCTCACGCCTCACGCCTCACACACCATGTCCACTCACACACACCGCATCGTTCTCGTCCTTTGTCTTGCCACTGTCTGCGTCGTCTTGCTGGCGGTCGCCGCCTGTGCTCCGGGGGGAGTGCTCCCGGCCCCGCCTGTGCCGATCACGCCCACCGCCAACATGACGGCGCCCCTCGCCGCCACGCCTTCGCCTGCCGGCGTCACACCCTCAGCCACCGCCGCGAAGACGGCCACACCCTGGCCCACCGCCGTCGCCGACCGCTGGCAGGAAGTCAATTTGTGGACGCCCTATCCTTTCACCACGCCGCTGCCGCCGTCTGCAACCACGCCCATCGATGGCCTTTACGTCTACGATGACACGGTGCACGCGCCCAGCCGCGCGCCCTGCCGCCGCTGCCCGCCCTACCCGCCCCTGGCCGGCATCTGGCGACTCAAGCTGGACAAAGGCATCTTCCGCGTCATCCATCCCAACACCGGTTGGCGCACGCTTGGCTCGTTCGCGGTCGATGGCGACCAGATCACCTTGTTCAATGACCCCAATTGCCATCTGGCGGTGGGCGTCTTTGGCTGGCAGGCGGTCGAGGGCGGCCTGACCATGCAGTTGCAGAACGATGACTGCGAGCTGGGCACCCGCGCCCTGCTGTTCACGGGCGGCCTGTGGCAGAACTGCCAGCCCCCCAACCAGGAGGCGGCCGCCAGCGGGCACTGGAAGACGCCGTCAGGTTGCGAATGACCCCCACCGCCGGCCGTCTCGACGCCCTGGCCGCCGATCTGCGCAAACACAGCAGCGTCGAGCTTCATCGCGACCTGCCCACGCGCCTGCTGTATAGCACCGACGCCTCCAACTACCAGATCATGCCGCTGGCCGTCGTCCTGCCCAGGCATGACGATGACGTTCTGGCCACGGTCGAAGCCTGCGTCGCCCTCGGTCTGCCCATCCTGGCCCGCGGGGGCGGTTCCAGCCTGGCCGGGCAGGCCGTGGGCGAGGCGGTGGTGATCGACTTCAGCCGCTGGCTGAACGGATTGATGCGGGTGGATGGCAGCCGGTGTCGCGCCCTCGTCCAGCCGGGCATCACCCTGGATGCCCTCAACCGCCGCCTGACCGCTTACGGCCTCATGGTCGGCCCCGACCCGGCCAGCGCCGACCGCGCCACCCTGGGCGGCATCATCGCCAACAACAGCACCGGCGCCCACTCCCTTCTCTACGGCATGATGTCCGACCATGTCGTCAGCTTGCGGGCGGTGCTGGCCGATGGTCACGAGACCCGGTTGGCGCCGCGCTCCTGGCCCGAAGCCCGCAAGTTGGCCGCCGGCGATGGCTTCGAGGCCGGCCTGTATCGCCGCCTGATCGACCTGGTGGAGGTGAACGCCGGGCTGATCGATGCCCAGTTCCCAGCCTATTGGCGGCGTTCTGGCGGCTACAACCTCAACCTGCTGCGCCGCCAACTGGCCGCCGACGACTTCAACCCGGCCCCGCTGCTGGTGGGGAGCGAAGGGACGCTCGGCGTCATCCTGGAGGCGGAGATCAACCTCGTCCCCGCCCCCCGCCACAAAGCCCTCGCCATCCTCCACTACCCCACCGCCGACACTGCCTTTGGCGCCGTCCCCGGCCTGCTGGAGCTGCACCCTGCCGCCATCGAACTGCTCGATGCCGTGCTCATCGGCCTGACCCGCGCCAGCCCGACCTGGAGCAAACGCCTGAATTTTGTCGAAGGCGACCCGGCCGCCGTCTACATCGTCGAATTCGCCGCGGACGACGAACGCCTGCTGGATAGCCAACTGGCGGCGCTCGAACGATACTGGCAGCGCCACGGCGGCGGGCAACCGCTGATCCCCATCCGCGAGCGGGCGGGCCAGGCCCAAGTCTGGCAGGTGCGCAAGGCCGGGCTGGGGCTGCTGGCCTCGATGCGCGGCGACGCCAAACCCACGCCCGGCATCGAGGACGCCGCCGTGCCGGTCGAGCATCTGGCCGACTACATGGCCGATCTCGCCCGCCTGCTGGAGGGTCGCGGCGTCGCCTCGGCCATGTATGCCCATGCCTCGGCCGGCTGCCTGCACGTGCGCCCCATCCTCAACCTGAAGACTGCTGCGGGCGTGCAAACCCTGGTCGAGTTGACGACCGCGGTCGCGGCCCTGGCCAAACGCTATGGCGGCGTCCCCAGCAGCGAACACGGCGACGGCCTGGCCCGCTCCTATCTCAACCCTGCTTTCTTCGGCCCGACCATCTATGATCTCTTCCGCCAGGTCAAAGCCATCTTCGACCCGGACAACCTCTTCAACCCCGGCAAGATCGTCGATGGCTCCGTCAGAAGCCTGACGGACGGCCCCGCCCGAAGCCCCGCTGACGGCCCCGCCCCTGACGCCAACCTGCGTTTCGGCCCGGCCTACCAGACCATCCCCATCCTGCCGCTCTGGGACTGGAGCACGGATGGCGGCTTCGACCGGGCGGTAGAGATGTGCAACGGCGCTGCCATCTGCCGCAAGCTGGATGCGGGGACGATGTGCCCTTCGTTCATGGCCCTGCGCGACGAAAGGCATAGCACCCGCGGCCGGGCCAACCTGCTGCGCTCGGCCCTCACCGGCCAACTCCCCGGCGGCCTGGCCGACCCCGCTCTGGCCGAAGCCCTGGACGCCTGCCTGGGCTGCAAAGCCTGCAAAAGCGAATGCCCATCCAGCGTCGATATGACCCGCCTCAAAGCCGAAGTCTACGCCCAGAACTACCGCCGGCCAGGGGCCAGGCCGCCGCTCTCGGCCCTCGCCTTCGGCCATATCGACCGCCTCAGCGCCCTTGCCGGCCGGATGCCGCCCCTGGCGAACTTCGCCCTCGCCTTTGCGCCCACGCGCTGGCTGCTCCGCCGCGGCCTCGGCCTCCACCCTGCCCGTTCGCTACCTCGCTTCCAGCGCCCCTTTTCGCAGCGACCCGAAGCCAGGGGAGCGGTCGCCGGCCCGGTGGCGCGCCCGGTCGCCTTCTTTGCCGACACCTTCACCGAGTTCAACGAGCCGGAACAGGGGCTGGCCGCCTTGCGAGTGTTGAAGGCCGCCGGTTTCGGCGTGCAGGTGGCGCCGCGGCGCTGTTGCGGCCGGCCCTTGCTCAGCCAGGGGCTGGTGGAGGAGGCCAAAGACCGGGCGCGGGCGGTGATCGCTGCCCTGCTGCCCTTTGCCCGCGCCGGCGTCCCCATCGTCGGCCTGGAACCGAGCTGCCTCCTCACCCTCCGCGACGACTATCCCAGCCTCATCCCCGGCCCCGAAACCGAGGCCGTGGCCGCGGGCGTTTTCCTCTTGGACGAATTCCTGGCCCAGGAATTGGTTACGGGCGGGTTGCAGTGGTCGCTCAAACCTCAGCGCCGGCGATTCCTCGTCCACGGCCATTGCCACCAAAAGGCGCTGGCGGGTATCGAACCCACCCTGGCGGTGCTCAACGCCATCCCCGGCGCCCAGGCCGAGGCCATCGCGGCAGGGTGCTGCGGCATGGCCGGGGCCTTTGGCTACACCGCCGACCACTACGACCTCAGCCTGGCCATCGCCAACGACCGCCTACTCCCGGCCATCCGGGCCAACCCCGGCGCCGTGCTGGTCGCCAACGGCTTCTCCTGCCGCCAGCAGATCCGCGACCTGACCGCCCGCCCCGCCTTCCACCTCGCCCAAATCTTGGACGCGGATGACGGGGATTTTTATGACACAAATAGGGGAAAACACAGATAAGTCTTTGTTTTTTTGTCTATTGATGGATTTTCTATGACACAAATAGGGGAAACACAGATAAGTCTTTATTTTATCAATTGATCGAAAAACACACCAACAAGCAAACCTACCCCCTGCGATCCTTCGTTTCACTCAGGACAAGCTCTGCCACCTGCCACCTGCGACTTGCCACCCGCCACCTGCCACCTGCCACCTGCGACCTGCCACCTGCCCCCCCCATGAACGCCATCGAAGTCCACAACCTGCGCCGCGTCTACCAGGCCAAGAGCGGCATCATCCGCCGCACGGCCAAGGAAGTTGTAGCGGTGGAGGACGTCAGTTTTGCCATCGAGAAGGGCGAACTATTCGGCTTGCTCGGCCCAAACGGCGCCGGCAAGACGACCACGATCAAGATGCTGACCACGCTGCTGATCCCGACTAGCGGCGCCGCAACCATCCTCGGTTTCGATCTGGTCAAGCAGGCCGAGAAGGTGCGCCCGCTCATCGGCTTCATCTTCGGCGGCGAGCGCGGGCTGTACTGGCGGCTCAACGCCTTCGACAATCTGCGCTACTTCGCCAACCTCTACAACGTCGACCCATCCCTGAGCCGCCGTCGCATCCCCGAACTGCTGGAGATGGTGGGGCTGGCGGGGCGTGGGGATGAGAAAGTGGAGGGTTATTCGCGGGGGATGAAGCAGCGGCTGCACATCGCCCGCGCCCTGCTGCACGACCCCGCCGTGCTCTTCCTCGACGAACCCACCATCGGCCTGGACCCGGTCGGCGCCCGCGAGCTCCGCCAGACCGTGCGCAACTTGCAGGTGCAGGGCAAGACGATCCTGCTGACCACGCACTATATGTTCGAGGCGGATACGTTGTGCCAGCGCATCGCCGTGATCAACAAAGGCGCCATCGTCGCCCTCGACACACCCGCCGGGCTCAAGAATTACGTCCAAGACCTGTCGGTCGTGGATGTCGAAGTCTTCGGCATCCCGCCGCACGTGGTCGATCAGATTCGGACCCTCGCTGGCGTTTCCACCGTTTCGGTCGAGAACCTGGCTACGCGGCAGGTGCTGCATGTGCAATCGCCGTTGGGCGCCGAGGCGGTGGCGCCGGTGGTGCACTTGCTGCAAAGCCAGGGGCTGCGCGTGGGCAGCGTTTCGGCGCGCGAGCCAACCCTCGAAGACGCGTACGTGCGTCTGGTGGGCGGGGAGGCCTGATGAGTACGCTGCGCACGATGCTGACGGTGGCCCAACTTCATCTCAAGCAGATGGCGGTCGATTCGTTCGTCATCTTCACCGTGCTCATCCAGCCGCTGCTCGTGGCCTTGTTGGGCCTGTTCATGCTGCGCAAGACCGCGGATTTCGCCGCCATCTACGTCATCGTCGGCAGCGGGTTGACGGGGCTGTGGAGTGGCACACTGTTCTTCAGCTCATCCAGCGTCAATCACGAGCGATGGACAGGCACGCTGGAGGAGATCGTCGGCAGCCCCACCGCCCTGCAGGTGGTCGTCACCGGCAAGGTGCTGGCCAATACGGTGATGTCGGTGAGTTCGATGATCCTGGGCTATGTGCTGGCGGCGGCCCTGTTCGGCTACCAGTTGACAGTGCTACACCCGTTGCCTTTTGCCGTTTCGCTGGTGCTGGGCATGTTCGGGCTGATGGCGACCGGCCTGCTCATCGCCCCCTACATGGCCATGAACCTGGGCGCCGGCCGTTGGGTGAACGCGCTCGAGTTCCCGATGTACATCTTCGGCGGCTTTCTGTTCACCATTTTGCTCTTGCCCGGCTGGACGACGCCCATCAGCTATGCCCTGGCCCCCTACTGGGCCGCCCGCGCCCTCCACGCCACCTCCAGCGGCCAGACGGCGCTGGCCGACGCGTATCTCAGTTGGGCCATCCTCATCGCCCTCAGCCTGGTCTATCTGCTGCTCTCGCGCTGGCTCTTCCGCAAGATGTTGTACAAGGCCCGCGTCGAGGCGACGCTGGGGGCGATGTGAGATGGCGCTATGCCGGCGCCGCCAACGGCCGAATCTTGGTCAGCTCATGGCGATAGCGCTGCTCCGATTCCCAAATATCTCTGGCACGTTGCGCGTTCAGCCAGAATTCGGGAGAGTTCCCGAAGAGACGCGACAAGCGCAGCGCCATCAGCGGTGTGATGGCGCGCCCCTCTCTCAACAATTCGTGAACCGTTTGCCGCGACACACCCAATTCCGCCGCCAGCGCAGTGGCCGACAGCCCGTAGTCCGGCATGAAATCCTCGCGTAGCATCTCGCCAGGATGTGTCGGTGGGATTTGACGGAGTTCGTTATTGGCGAATGACATCGATATACTCCAGTCTTCGCAGCGCCCGCTTGGCCAGATCTGTTGGCAGCCGCTTTGACTTGCCGCTGACATAAAGCTGCTGCGTTTCTCTGTCCGCAAACGACCGAATCATGGCCGCATTGTAATCCGTCACGTGACACCTGTCAATACGTCTCCCATGCCCCGCCTCTCTGCTTCCGCCCGCATCTTCTTCTCTGGCGCCTGATCGAAACGGAGCACCTGCTCGCAAGACTGAAAGAAGATTCGCACAGTTGTTCGATTTCCTGTATACTCGATGCCCTCTGCCAGGGTGCCAATGCCTATGTCTCAGAAAAGCGACCTGCCGTTTGGGAGCGAATTCTCTCCCAGTCAAATCGACTTGCCCGAGGCCCTGAAAATCGTTGAAGCCCATTCTGGGAATCTCCAGGCGTTGCAGGATGCGATCCAGGCCCGCTATTTCAGCGCGCACGGTGGGGGAAGCGCCAGCAATCAAAGGACTCTGGCGATGAACTGCCGGCTTGGGATGAAGGCATACGGCATCATCGACGAGACCGCCACCATCACTGACTTTGGGCGCAGGCTCTATCACATCAGAGAGGACGGGCCGGCCTTGTACACCCTTCTGGCCAGGCACATCCTGCTGGACTTGAAGGGCATGGCCTTGATGCAATGTGTCCAAGACATGACGGCGGCAGGCACGGAAGTCAATTTGACGACGCTTCGCCAGGCTTTGGCCGAGCGAGGCATCCACTATCCACCGGGCGGCAAGCATCCCAGCATGATGCGTTTGTGGCTTGCCAAAGCCGGCGTCTTTGTGGGCGCCCGTTGGCAGATAGACAACCTGAGATTGAAAGAGGTGCTGGGCATCGACCCGGCCGACTTCGACACGCTCGCCCATCTGACCGCCGAACAACGTGCTTTCTTGCTGGCGCTGGCAAACACGGGCCTCAGCACGCCACAGCCGGCGAATGAGATTGTCAGACTCGCTGCGGCAACGTATGGCGTTCGTTTCCCCGAGAAGAGTTTGCCCAAACTTGTGCTCCACGCCCTGGTCGAGACCGGATACATTACCGCCACGAAGACGACCGAAGGTCGCGGAGCGAAACCTTTCCTGGTTGCGCCCACCGAAAAACTGATACGCGAGGTGGTCGAGCCGCTGCTCGAACAGATGAAGTCCCAGACAGATATGAAACTGATCGAGTTGATGCGGAAACCGATGGCCGACATTCTCGCCGATTTGGAGTCCCAAGACCGTTATGTGGCAGGGCTGGCGCTCGAAGCCCTGGCTTTCAAACTGATGCGTTTGATCGATATGACGTACGTTGCCACGCGATTGCGGGCGCAGGCAACCGGCGGCGCCGAGGTGGATTTGGTTTTCGAGTCCGCGCGCCTTGTCTTTTCGCGCTGGCAGGTTCAGTGCAAGAACACGAAACGCGTGTCGCTCGATGACGTTGCTAAAGAAGTGGGCCTAACCCACTTTCTCAAGAGTAACGTTATCGTGGTGATCAGCGCCGGCGAAATCGGCGTCGAAGCCAGGCGATATGCCAACAAGATCATGACCGATTCCAATCTCTCCATCGTCATGGTCGATCGACGCGACCTCGACGAGATCCGAAGCAAGCCATCGCACATTGTCGACGCCTTCAACCGCGAAGCAAGTCACGCGATGACTCTCAAAAAGATCGAGTTTTAGTGCAATGAGCGCAAACCCATGCCCTCCCCCCCTCCTCTTTCACGAAACCGGTCTGGGAAAGATCTACCAGGGCGACTCGCTCCGCTTGCTCGCTGAACTGGCGCCTGCCAGCGTCGATCTGATCATGACCAGCCCTCCCTTCGGATTGGTCAGGAAGAAAGAATATGGCAATGTCGAAGCCGCCCACTACCTCGATTGGTTCAGACCCTTCGCGGTCGAGTTCCATCGCCTGCTGAAGGATACCGGCAGCCTCGTGATCGACATTGGCGGGGCCTGGAATGCGGGGATGCCGACGCGCAGCCTCTATCACTTCAAGCTGCTGATCATGCTGTGCGAGGAGTTCGGCTTTCATCTCGCCCAGGATTTCTACTGGTGGAACCCTTCCAGACTGCCGACGCCCGCCGAATGGGTAACGGTGCGCCGCATTCGCGTCAAAGACGCCATCGATACCGTTTGGTGGCTTTCCAAGACCCCCTGGCCCAAGGCAAGCAATCGTCGCGTGTTGCAGCCCTACAGCAAGAGTATGCGAGAACTGCTCGCAAAGGGCTATCGAGCCAAGAAACGCCCCTCCGGCCACGACATCAGCGACAAATTCTCGGTGGACAACGGCGCCGCGATCCCTCCCAACCTGATCGCTATTCCCAACACCGAGAGCAACAGCTACTACCTCCGCTATTGCCAGGAACGAGGCATCCCACCTCACCCCGCCCGTTACCCGGCCGCCCTGCCCGAATACTTTATCCGCATGTTGACCGACGCAGGCGACCTGGTGCTTGATCCATTCGCCGGCAGCTGCGTTACCGGCGAAGTCTGCGAACGGCTGCAGCGACGCTGGCTGTGCGTTGAACTGGTCGAAGAGTACTTGCTCGGCGCCCGCGGCCGATTCGAACGAACCGGCATCCCTGAACCGGAGGCCAAAGCCGCAGGCGCTGAGGACGACAACTACTATCGTATGCCGCATCCTGGCATCCTTTGGAACGGGGCCACGGACGGGCCGTTGGCGGCTGATGGCGGCAAGGTGCGCTCTTCCTCCGCCGAACCGGCCAATCACCGCGGCCAGGCAGTTCCATCTCAGCCTTTTCCAGGCCGCCCGGCTCCCCTCCTCGACCTGATCCAGGCAGAAGCAGCAGAGACGGAACCAGCGCCATAAACCGCAATCGCTTGGTTGCGCTCCCTACCTGGTGCGACAGATCTTCGCCACCCGCCTCCCATGCCCCGCCTCTCTGCTTCCGCCCGCATCTTCTTCTCCGGCGCCTGGCTGTCCTACATCGGCCTGTTCCGTTGGACGCGACCCAGCTCCTACGTCGCCTCCAAGGTCTTGATGCCGCTGGCCAGCCTGCTCTTCTTCACGTTTTTGGGCGTCAGCGCCACCGGCGCCGCCAGCGCCAGCTTCTACATCGTCGGCAACGCCATGCAGGTGGCCGCGCTCAACGGCATCTACGGCGTCACGCAGAGCGTGGGCAGCGAGCGCGAGGGCGGGACGCTGATCTATCTGCTGGGCGCGCCGGCCAACCGCATCGTCACCTTCATGGGCCGGGCCTTCTTCCACATCCTCGATGGCATGTTGACGGTGCTCATGGGCTTCGTCTGGGGCGTGGTGTTGCTCGGCCTCGATCTGTCCGCCGCCAACCTGCCGGCCCTCGCCCTCTGCATCCTCATCACCACGGCCAGCGTCTGCGGCCTGGGGCTGCTGTTCGGCAGCCTGTCGTTGGTGACGCTGAACGTGTGGTTCGTCAACAACACCGTCTATTTCCTGCTGCTTGTGTTCAGCGGCGCCAATGTGCCCCTGGGCGAGCTGCCCCGCTGGATGCAGGCCGTCAGCCTGGCGCTGCCGCTGACGCGGGGGATCGCCGCCGCCCGCCTGGCCGTGGAGGGCGCCGCTCTGGCCGAGATCTCGCGGCTGCTGGTGGGCGAGATGGCGGTGGGGCTGGTCTATGCCTTGTTCGGCTTCGGCTTGTTCAGCTGGTTCGAGACCATCGCCAAGCGCCGGGGGACGTTGGAGGCGTTTTGAGCGCGGGCGAGAACGGCGGCGGTAGAGGGTCGCGCCGCCGCCGCGAGCGGTCGAAAGCGGATCAACTCGTCGCCATGCTGCTGTCTGGACTCCCAAAGAGCGAGGCCTGTTGCGCGTTCAGCCGTCATTCAGGAGAATTGCCAATGACATACTGGGAATTGCATTTGCGGACTTCGGAGTAGTCATCTCGCCTTCCGACTTCTCCGAACAGGTGTGCTAGAATGACGGAGCAGATGCGTGTTGATCTACAATCTGCGGCGGAACCTTCGGAACCAGGCCGAGCACAAGACGCGAGCTCACTTGCCAATCGTGCCACTACTCTAGATTGCGAGACGAAAATGAAACCGGAGAACGAACTGGCGATGATCGTAGCTTTTTATCTGTCCAAGTTTGGAGAGAGCGGGCTTCACAGGCTTGGTTTTCAGTCGTATAGGCAAGCATTCGATGATGTTGGCAATTACCTGGGTGTGAAACCAAACTCCGTCAAGAATTGGCGTGATGAATTCGATCCATATTACGACAATAGTCGTAAAGGCTGGTATCAACGCAAACTTAGGCCAAGTCGCAGGCAGGTGATGTTAGCCTTTGATGAACTAAGCGAGGACGCTTTGTGTGCAGTGGTCCGCGATATCATCAGCACAGAAAAGCGCCAGAAGATTGGGGATGAACTTCGTTTTGTCCTTCAAGAAATTCAGAGTCTTCAAGTGGACAGTGGCAGGAAGGAATCAACTGATTATGTGCCACGTGGACCGACTGGGAGAATGGCAGAAGAATTCTTTATTTCCAGGCAGTTAGCTGGACTAACTCCGTTTGATGGAGTTCTGAAAGACAGACGCGATGATGGTGCTGGTTTCGACTTCGAAGTATTCAGCGAAAAAAGCAATTTTGCAATCGAAATCAAAGGCGTTTCTGGTGCGATTGGTGCAGTAACTTTCACGGATAAAGAATGGAGAATTGCAAATCAGGTTCGGGATAGTTATTTTCTCGGGCTTGTGATCGATGTCCTTGAATCCCCCAGGATCGGCTTCGTGCAGAATCCTGCACAGGCGTTATCTCCCAATTATTATGCTTACACAACGATAACTATTAACTGGACTGTAACACCCAGTCAATTTGCTAACGTCAGGTTTTTCTAATCAGCATGGGTTGAAGCCGGCCTGAACCCTGCACCACCTAGCACGCAGTGGCAAAACCTGACTCCAGGCATTCGCCCTGATCGAGACCCCTCATGGTCGCCCGCAAAGACCTGCGCCAAGTCAACCCCTACCTGTACGAGATCGCCCGCGACTTTCGCCAGGATATGCGCGTCCCCGCCCGCATCTACGCCGACGAAGCCATCCTGCTGGCGGCCCTGCGCGACCAGTCCATCGATCAACTGATCAACACCGCCACCCTGCCCGGCATCGTCCAGTATGCCCTGGCCATGCCCGACATCCATCAGGGCTATGGCTTTTCGATTGGCGGCGTGGTGGCCACCCGCGCCGATGACGGCGTCATCTCGCCGGGCGGGGTGGGCTACGATATCAACTGCCTGGCCGGCGAGACCCTGGTCCTGCATGAACATGGCTACAGGCAACCCATCGCCGAGATGGCCACAACCTGGCCGGAGGCGTCGTTGACCTGTTTTCGGCTGCACGCCGGCCCGGATTTGCAGACGGCGCGCCCCCAACGCTGGTTCGTCCAGAAAGCACAGCAGCCGGTCTACCGCCTGACGACCGCGGGCGGACAGACCGCGGTCGCCACTGCCGACCACCCGTTCTGGACCGAGGACGGCATGCAGCCCCTGGGCCGCCTGACTGCGGGCCAGGCAGTGGCCGTCTATCCCTTCGAGGGCGTGGACTACCAGGCCCCCAGCCACGATGTGATCCTGGGCGAGGAAGACCTCGTCGCCTTTCTGAAGACACAGGGCCGCAGCGAAACAGGCCGGGCGCTCAGCCAGATCGTCGGCTATCTCAAGGCGCGCGACCTCCTGCCCCTGCGCTATTCTTCACCGGCCACACCCTACCTGTGCAAGCTGCTCGGTTTCGTCTTTGGCGATGGCTCGATCCACTTCGAGCAGGGAACGAGCAAGGGCGTGACGGCTTTCTATGGCCGACCAGAAGACCTCGAAGACATCCGGGCTGACCTGATCAAAATCGGGGTCGCACCCAGCCGCGTCTACCAGCGCCAACGCCAACACAGCCTTCGCACCGCTTACGATACCTACGAATTCAGCCGCAACGAGACCTGGTTCAAGGTCGTGGGCACGGGTTTTGCCGCTCTGTTGGCCTGCCTGGGCGCGCCGGTGGGGAACAAGGCGGCGCAGGAGTACCTGGCCCCCGCCTGGCTGGCTGTCGCCCCGCCCTGGCAAAAGCGTCTCTTCCTGGCCGCCTATTTTGGCGCCGAGATGACAGCGCCGCAGACGGTGAGCGGGCACGGGGCGAATCTCGCCGCGCCGGCCGTCTCGCTGAACAAACGCCAGGGCTGCGAGGCAGGCGGCCGGGCCTTCCTGGCGCAGTTGGCCGTCTGGCTGGCCGAGTTCGGCGTCGAAACGCAGCCGGTTGCCATCCGCCCCGAACAAACCAACGCCGATGGCGGCCAATCTTTGCGGCTGCGGCTTGTTGTGTCCGCCAGTCCAGCCAACCTCCGGCGCTTGTGGCAACGGGTGGGCTTTGTCTACCATCGCCAGCGCCGCCATCTGGCCGCTGTGGCCGCGGCCTACCTGGCCCTGAAGGAGCGGCACATTGCCGGGCGCGAGGCAGCAGCCGAGCGAGCGATGGCCCTGGCTGGCGGCGGAAGTGCGATGAGCGAAATCGTGGGGGAATTGGCCGGGGGCGAAGTCAATCGCCGCTTCATCGAGCGGTCGTTGCATGAAGGACGCCGGACGGCCCCGCGCATCGCCGCTGTCTTCCCCAGCTTTGCCGAATTCCAGGCAAACGTCTGCGCCGGGCTGGGGCAGAGCGGCATGGTTTGGGATGCCATCGCCAGCATCGAGCCGGTCGATCACGATGGCCTCGTCTATGATTTGAGCGTCGATCACCCCGACCACAATTTCGTGGCCGGCGGCTTCGTGGTCTCGAACTGCGGCGTCCGGCTGCTGGCCTCGGACATGGAGGAGGGCGAGGTGCGGCCCCACCTGGAAGAACTGGCCACCGCCCTGTATCAAAAAATCCCCAGCGGCGTCGGCGTCGAGGGCTTTATCCGCCTGAGCGACCAGGAAATGGACCAGGTGCTGGAAACCGGGGCGCGTTGGACGCTGAAACGGGGGATGGCGCGCAAAGAAGACCTGATCCACACCGAAGAAGAAGGCTCGATGCCCGGCGCCCGCGCCGACAAAGTCAGCCGCGAGGCCAAGAAACGCGGCCGGGATCAGCTTGGCACCCTGGGCGCCGGCAATCACTTCGCCGAGATCGATGTCGTCGATGAGATTTTCGACCAGGAACTGGCGCGGGCCTTTGGGCTTTTCCCCGGCCAAGTGGTGCTTCAAATCCATTGCGGCTCGCGCGGGCTGGGACACCAGGTCTGCACCGACTATGTCAACAGCTTTCAGGCCGTCGTCAAGCACTACGGCATCGTCCTGCCCGACCGTCAGCTGGTGTGCGCGCCGGTGAAATCAGCCGAAGGCCAGGACTATATCGCCGCCATGGCCGCAGCAGCCAACTTTGCCTGGGCCAATCGCCAGACCCTCAGCCACCAGGCCCGACAGGCATTTGCCGATGTGCTGGCCGGGAAAGTGCGCGGCTACGACCTGCGCATGGTCTACGACATCGCCCACAACATGGCCAAGCTGGAGACGCACGAGGTGGAGGGCCGCAACCTGCGGGTTTGCGTCCATCGCAAGGGCGCCACACGCGCCTTTGGCCCCGGCAGCCACGTCCTCCCGCCCGACTATCGCCAGGCCGGGCAGCCGGTGTTTGCGCCGGGTAGCATGGGCACGGCCAGCTATGTGCTGGCAGGCACCGAAGGCTCGATGCGCCAGACCTTTGGCTCCACCTGTCATGGCGCCGGCCGCCAGATGAGCCGCTCCGCCGCCAAGAAACAGGTGCAGGGCGGCAGACTGAAGCAAGAGCTGGAAGAGGGCGGGGTGGTGGTGCGCGCCGGCAGTCTGGCCGGGCTGGCCGAAGAGGCTCCCATCGCCTATAAGGACGTGAGCCGGGTGGTGGATGTCGTCCACAACGCCGGCATCGCCCGCAAAGTCGCCCGGCTGCGGCCGATCGGCGTCGTCAAGGGCTGAGCGACCGTGTTGGCAGCGTTGGCCCTGACCCTGTGGCTGATGCTGGGGCCGGGCGCGGCGGCGGGGAGTGGGGTGGCGCCCGTGGTTCCGGGGCAAGTGCTGGTGGCCGTCGAGCCGACTGCGCTGGCGATGGGTCGTCCTCTGAGTTTGAACGCCTCGCCTGCCCCCGGAGTTTTCGTCGTTGCCGTGCCTGTGGGTCAGGAGGCGGCCTGGGCGCAGCGGCTGGCCGGGCAGCCGGGCGTGCGCTGGGCCGAACCCAACTATCTCGTCCAGGCGCTGGGCCAGCCGGACGACCCGCTGTGGCCGCAGCAATGGTGGCACGCTGCCATCGGCACGGCCGCCGCCTGGGAGATTGCTCGCGGCGACCCGGCGGCGGTGGTGGCCGTAGCCGATACAGGCGTCGATCTCGACCACCCTGACCTCGGCCGGCTGTGGGCCAACCCCGGCGAGATCGCGGACAACGGCCTGGACGACGACGGCAACGGCAAAATCGACGACATCCACGGCTGGCACTGGTTCGTGGCGGGCGATGGTTCGCTGCACGAGGACGCCGACATCCAAATCCCGACCGAGAACGACCCTGTTCCCACCACCACCGCCTTTCACGGTATGCATGTGGCCGGGATCATCGGCGCCGCCGCCGACAATGGCCGCGGCGTGGCGGGCGTCGCTCGCGGCCCGCAGATCATGCCGCTGCGTGTGCTCGATCAATTTGGGCTGGGCAGCATGGCGCAGGTGGCTGCGGCCGTGCGCTATGCCGCCGACAACGGCGCCACGGTCATCAACCTCAGCCTGGGCGGGTCGATGAATTCGCAGGTGCTGGCCGAGGCCGTAGCCGCAGCGACGGCGGGCGGGGTCAGCATCGTCGCCGCGACCGGGAATGCGGCCGGCCCGGTCTACTTTCCCGCCGCTTTGCCCCAGGTCATGGCCGTGGGCGGCGTGGCCGCGGATGACAGCCTCTATCCGCGCTCGAACTTCGGCCCTGAAACCGACCTGGCGGCCCCGGCCGTGGACATCCTCAGCACCTGGGCCTCGTCGAAGCGCGGCGGCTACCACACCCTGACCGGCACCTCGATGGCCGCGCCTCAGGCTGCGGCGGCTCTGACTTTGCTTGCCGGCTTGCGGCCTCGCGCCACCGTCGAGGAGTTGCGGGGATGGCTGTACACGAGCGCGCTCGATTTGGGCCAGCCGGGGCGCGATGATCTGTTCGGCTGGGGCCGGTTGCGGCTGGACGAGGCCGTGCAGGCGGCGGCTTCCGGGCTGTCGCTCTCGCTCCGGGCCGATGCACCCTCGGCCGCGCCCGGCGAGATGGTGGGACTGGCAGCTGAAATCCGGGACGAAGCCGGGGAGCTGGCGGGCGGCGGGCTGCCCATCACCCTGGCCTGGCCGGGCGAGACCGGGCTGGCTTTGACCGATGGCGGCCTGGCTCAGGCCGAGGCGCTGCTGCCGCCCGGCCTGCAGGCCGGCGAGATCATCACCTTCACCGCCGCCTGGAACGGACAGACGGCCGTCGCCACCGTCCGCATCGACCCACCTTCCTCGCCCACCCCCACGCCTTCGACTACGCCGAGTCCCTCGCCCACCGCTACGCCTTCCCCCACCTTCACGGCAAGCCCTTCGCCTACGCCCCGCTTCTTGTTCTACTTGCCGCTGTTGTCGGTCTCCACGCCGTTTCGCGAGGGCGCTTAGTTCTGGGCCGGCTGAAGACAAACAAGGCCGCGACCGTTTGCGGCCATGTGCACGGCATAGACCTGGCCCGCCACCTCCACCATCGCCAGATAACCGGGCGTGGCCACGGGCCTGCGGCCGCCGACCGGGCCACAGCCCAGGCCCGAATCCGGCCAGACGACGGCCTTGACTCCGCGCACGATGACTTGATCCCGCTCGACCTTCAAAGAACGGGCGGCGATGCGTTGGGCGGCGCTTTGCGCTCGTTCCAGTCCGGCCTGCGCGGTGGCCGGGGCCGCGGGCTGGCCGATGGTCTCGGGCTGGGGTTCGGCGGGGGTGGGGTCCTCGCGCGGGGGGACGTTTGCATCGGCGGGCGCGACGATGGCCGCCGGAGTTGGCATGAGGGTCGGGGTCATGGTCTGCACCGGCGCTGGCTGGCAGCCGACCAACCAACACAACGCACCTAGAAGCAGGGCAATGTTGGCTAACCGCACAGCAGTCGCCCGCAGATGGGGCAGGGGGTGAGGGCGTCGCCGTGGGCCTGCTGGCGGATGGCGGTGGGCAGGCTGGCCCCACAGCCGCCGCAGTTCCCGGCCTGCACCCTGGCCACGGCCAAGCCGCTGTGTTTCTGGCGCAGGCTATCGTAGCGTTTGAGCAAGTCGGGGCCAAGTTTGCCGGCGGCCGCCTCGCGCTGGCCCTTGGTCTGGCGGGCGTTGGCGATCAGCGCCGCCCGCTCGGACTGAAGCTCCCGTTCTTGCTGTTGCCAGGCGGCCCCTTGCAGGCGCAGCGCCTCTTCCGCCCGTTGCAGGTTGCTCTCGGCCTGCTCCAATTCGAGAATGGCCTCGAACGCCTCCTCTTCCATGCGCGCCAGCTGCCGTTTGAGCATGTCGACATTCTGTTGCAGCGCCACCTGCTCCCGCGCATCCTTCCCCCTGCCGCCGTACAACTGCTGTTCTTGCGCCTTGATGCGCGCTTGCTGATCGACCACGGCGCTTTCTCGCTGGCGGCGTTCCCGGCGCCAATGGTCCAGGTTGGCTATGGCCTGATCCCGCGCCGCTCGCCCGGCCCGCAATGATTCCGGCTCCTGCAAGGCCGCTTGTAGCTCGGTGTAGCGATGCCGGTCGGCGTCGAGGGCGGTGTCGATGGTCTGGAGGGCGGCTAACTGGTCGATCGAACGCATCCTGGCGCTCCCTGAGTCAGGTGAAAAGTCCCACGCTAAGACAGCGAGCATTGTAGCATGGTCGTCGTTGCCTGCATAGCGGTCGGGGTAGTGTCCCAAGGGGTTGAAATGGCCGGCGGGGCTGGCCGTCTGCCAGAATCGAGGCCGTGATCAACCCACTTCGCAGGCTGGATCACGTTTGACGCTTCTCACAACGTATGCTAACATCCACGTTATCGTTCCCGGAAAGGATAACGACTCCGAGAATGAGCAATGAAGCGCCGAACAAGGAGCTGCCATGAGCGGTGACAATCCCCCATTTTCTCTTCGCGTCGAAAATGTCTCCAAAGCCTTCCCTGGCGTGCAGGCGTTGGCGAACGTCAGCCTGGAGGTGAACGGCGGGGAGGTGTTGGGGTTGGTGGGCGAGAACGGCGCCGGCAAGTCAACGCTGATCCAGATTCTAGCCGGCGCGCTGATGCCCGATAGCGGCAGGGTGCTGATCAATGGCGAAGAGATGGCGTTCAGGCACCCGCGCGAGGCAGAGGCAGCCGGCGTCAGCCCCGTGTACCAGGAACTGAGCCTGGTGAACAACCTGAGCGTGGCCGAGAATATCTTCGCCGGACGACAACCCACCGGGGCGGCGGGGTTGATCGATGTGGGGGCGATGAATCAGGCAGCGCAGGGGTTGCTGTCGCCATTTCGGGTCGATTTCAGCCCCGCGACCAAAGTGAGCAATCTCTCCTTGGGCAATCAGCAATTGGTCGAGATCGTCAAGGCCATGTCGCGCCATGCCCGTCTGCTCATCCTCGACGAGCCGACCTCATCGCTTTCGTTGCAGGAGGCGGGGCTGTTGTTCGAGCGGCTGTGGCAGCTCAAACAGCAGGGACTGGCGATCATCTTCGTCTCGCACCACCTGGAAGAGGTGTTCGAGATCTGCGACCGCATCAGCGTGCTGCGCGATGGCAAGTATGTGGGCACGGTCAAGGCGGCGGAGTCGAGCGAGCACGAGATCGTGAGCATGATGGTGGGTCGCGATATCGGCGAGTGGCAGCGCCAGGACGAGACGGCGGGGGCGGTGGCGCTGGAAGTGGATGGCCTGACCCGCAAGGGTGTGTTCGAGAATGTCAGCTTTGCCGTGCATGCGGGCGAGGTGCTGACTTTCTTTGGGCTGGTGGGGGCGGGGCGCAGCGAGGTGGCGCGGGCCATCGTGGGCATGGATGTCGCTACTGGCGGCGCCGTCAAGGTCAAAGGCAGGCAGATGCGACCCATCCATCCTTCCGATGCCATGAACCTGGGCCTGGCCTATCTTTCGGAGGACCGCAAGCGCGAAGGGTTGTATCTGGACAAGACGATCAAAGAAAACTTCCTGGTCACGAATCTGCGGCGGGTGTCGCCGGGCGGCTGGTTGAGTTGGCGGGCGTTGCAAGGGCTGACGGGCAAATACACCCGGCTGCTGGATGTGCGCACGCCCAGTCTTGATCAACGGCTGCGGAACTTGTCGGGCGGCAACCAGCAGAAGGTGATGCTGGGCATGTGGCTTGCCACTGAGCCGGATGTGCTGATCGTGGATGAGCCGACGCGCGGCATCGATGTGGGCACCAAGCAGGAAATTCACCGGCAACTGCGCCAATTGGCCGCCGAGGGCAAGGCGGTCATGGCGATTTCATCCGATTTGCCGGAGACGCTGACCATCAGCGACCGCATCGCCGTCATGCGCAAGGGCCGGCTGGTGGGGATCATCCCGCAGGCCGAGGCCAGCGAAGAACGGATTATGCAGATGGCGGCGGGGGTGATGCGTGACGCGTGATGCGTGATGAGTGATGCCGGATGGAAGGAGGTTGTGGCAATTGTCAGGATTGGTTGATGGCGAACGGATTCATCACGAATAGCACGAATGGACAAATGACACGAATTTTTGCTACGAAATACGCAATACGCCCCAAAACGAACTAAACTTTTCCGAATAAACATGGAGAGCAAGACATGACGACATCCGAAACCACCATACAGGCATCGACCAGACCATCGTTCGGGCGGCGTCTGGTCGAGCAGCGCGAGATCAGCATTTTTTTGGTTGTGCTTTTCGGGGCAATCCTGCTGTCGCTGCTGTCGAAGAACTTCCTGAACCCGGCCAATCTGAGGGCGCTCGTGCTGGGGCTTTCGTTCGACGCCATCGTGGCCGTGGGTATGACGGTGCTGATGGTATCGGGCGGCTTCGATCTCTCGGTTGGCTCTGTGCTGGCTCTGGCGGGGGCAGTGGCGGGCTACGGCATCGTGCTGCTCAAGCTGCCTGTGCCAGTGGGCATCGCTGCCGGGCTGTTGACGGGGGTGCTGGTCGGGTTGATCAACGGTCTGCTCGTCTCCAAAGTGCGCGTGAATCCCCTTATCGCCACCCTGGGCATGATGCAGATCGCCCGCGGGGCCGTGTTCTTGCTGACGGCCGGCCTCGGCATCCCCAACCTGCCCGATTCGTTCAACAAGATGGCGCAGGGCAAGGCGCTGGGGTTCCAGTATCCGGTGTACATCATGCTGGTCATCGTCATCGTCGGCGACCTGCTGCTGCGGCGGTCGCGCTTTTTCCGCCAGAGCTATTTCGTGGGCGGGAACGAGCGCAGCGCCCGGCTGTCGGGCATCCGCGTGGGCCAGGTGCAGATCACCAACTACATCATCACCGGCTTGATGGCGGCGGTGGCGGGCCTGCTGCTGACGGCGCGCATGGGCACGGCCTCGGTGTCGGCGGGTCTGGGGGTCGAGCTGCGGGTGGTGTCGGCGGTCGTCATCGGTGGGGCCAGCCTGGCCGGCGGCGAAGGCACTGTGATCGGTTCGATCTTTGGCGTGGCCCTGATGGCTCTTATCAACAATGGTCTCAATCTGCTGGGCGTCAACCCCTATTGGCAAAACATCGTCATCGGCGCCGTGCTGGTGATCGCTGTCGCCGCCGATGCGCTCAGCCGTCGTAATCGGGCATGAAAGTCGCAAGTGGCAAGTGGCAAGTCGCAGGTCGCAAGTGGCAAGTGGCAGGTCGCAAGTGGCAAGTGGCAGGTCGCAAGTGGCAGGTCGCAAGTGGCAAGTCGCAAGTCGCAAGTCGCAAGTCGCAAGTCGCAAGTGGCAAGTCGCAAGTCGCAAGTCGCAAGTCGCAAGTCGCAAGTGGCAGGTCGCAAGTGGCAGGTCGCAAGTGGCAGGTCGCAAGTGGCAAGTGGCAGGTCGCAAGTGGCAAGTGGCAGGTCGCAAGTCGCAAGTCGCAGGTCGCAAGTCGCAAGTCGCAAGTGGCAAGCTTGTCCTGAGTGCAACGAAGGATTGCAAGTCAAGAACGACCTGCCACCCGCCACCTGCCACCTGCATCCTTTTTTCTCTCACTCGTTTCCCATCAGGAGGAACCAAGATGTCCAAACGAACGCTTTTTTCGATGCTGTTGATCGGTCTGCTCGCGGTTGTATTGGCCGCGTGCGCCCAGCAACCAACCACTGCTCCGGCCGAGCAACCCACCCAGGCCCCAGCCGAAGAAGCCACCCAGTCGCCGGCGGCAGAGGCCACCCAGGCACCGGCGGCAGAAGCAACCCAGGCGCCAGCGGAAGAAGCAACGGCCGCCCCCACCGCTGAAAAGCCGTCCGGCGAGAAACAGACCTATTACGAGGTCAACGCCCTGATCAACCTGCCCTACTTCATCGATCATCAGGTCGGTCTGTACTATGCCGGCAAGGTGTTCGATGTCAACGCGCCGCATGTTGGCCCGGTGGACTATGACATGACCGCCATGGTCAACACCATGGAGCAGGCCATCGCCACCAACCCGCAGGGCATCAACATCGTTGGCTTCGACCCGGCCCTCAAGCCCTCGATCGACGCCGCCGTCGATGCCGGCATCCCCGTCGTCACCCTCGACGCCGAGGTCTACGGCTCCAAGCGCCTCACCTTCCTGGGCACCGGCAACTATAATGCCGGGCGCGTGGGCGGCAAGCTGCTGGCCGAAGCCATCGGCGGCAAGGGCAAGGTGGCGTTGCTGACCAAGGTCGGGCAAAGCAATCTGGAAGAGCGTATCCAGGGCTACAAGGACGAATTCGCCGAGAACTATCCCGACATCGAGTTGGTGCAGATCATCGATGATCAGTCCAATTCAGCCGTTGCCGCGGACAGCCTCAAAGCGGTGCTCCAGCGCGAACCTGATCTGGCCGGCGTGGGCTGTGTGGAGGCCGCTGGCGGCGTCGGCGCGGCCACGGCTGCCAATGAGCTGGGTCTGAAGGGCAAGCTGGTGATCGTCTCGATGGACCGCGATGATGGCACCCTCAAGTTCATCGAAGATGGCACCATCCATGCTTCGGTGGCGCAGCAAAGCTCGTTGATGACCTTCATCGGCACCATGCTGATGTACGGCCTGCACAACAACCCCGTGCCCATCGTGGCCGATAACGAAACCGCGGGCGTCGTCCCCATGCCCGAAAGCGTGGACACCGGCGTAGTGGTGATCAACGCCGACAACGCCAAGTACTTCTACCATGCCCAGGACCCCTACGACTTCAGCCAGATGGAAGTGACCCCGCCCGCCCCGGACGAGACCTATGTCGAGGTGCTGGCGCTGATCAACCTGCCTTACTTCATCGACCATCGCCTGGGCCTGGAGTTTGCCGGCAAGGAACTGGGCGTCAAGACCAAGTTCGTCGGGCCGGTGGACTATGACATGACGGCCATGATCAACACCCTCGAGCAGACCATTGCCGAGAAGCCCGCGGGCATCCTCGTGGTCGGCTTCGACCCGGCCCTCAAACCCTCGATCGACGCCGCCATCGACGCCGGCATCCCGGTCGTCACCCTTGACGCCGAAGTCTACGGCTCCAAGCGCCTGACCTTCCTGGGCACCGGCAACTACAACGCCGGTCGCGTGGGCGGCAAGTTGCTGGCCGAAGCTATTGGCGGCAAAGGCAAGGTTGCCATCTTGACTAAGGTCGGGCAGAGCAACCTGGAAGAACGCATCCAGGGCTACAAGGATGAATTGGCCGAGAACTACCCCGCTGTCGAGTTGGTGCAGATCATCGACGACCAGTCTAATTCGGCCATTGCCGCCGACAGCCTCAAGGCCCTATTGCAGCGCGAGCCAGATTTGGCCGGTGTGGGCTGTGTGGAAGCGGCCGGCGGCGTCGGCGCAGCCACGGCTTCGAATGAGTTGGGTCTGAAAGGCAAGCTGAAGATCATCTCCATGGACCGCGATGATGGCACCCTCAAGTTCATCGAAGACGGCACCATCGTGGCCTCGGTGGCGCAGAAGACGGCCCTGATGTCGTACCTGGGCACCAAGCTGATGTACTACCTCAACCATGCGCCTGTGCCCGTCGTGCCCGACAACAAGGCCGCCGGCATCGTCCCCATGCCCGAATCGGTGGACACCGGCACGATCGTGATCAACAAGGACAACGCCAAGTTCTTCTATCATCAGTAAACCTACCATCCGTCAACCATTCACCACCGGCTGGGGCGAGATCACCCTTGCCCCAGCCCACTCCCGTAGGAGAGAGACCATGAGAAACCCATTGACCATCCTGATCATCGCCTTACTCTTGGTGAGCGTCCTGCTGGGCGCTTGTACTCCCACCCCAGCGCCCACCCAAGCGCCTGCAGCCGGCCAAGAACAGCCGACAGCCGCGCCGGCGGCCGGCAAGCCGCTGTTCGTGGCGATCAACAAGAGCGCCGACCAGCAGTATTTCATCGACTTGCAGAACTCGTTCGTCGAGACGGCGACCGGTCTGGGCGCGGACGCCAAGAAGTTCGACGCCAAGCTCGACCCCAACCTGGGCGTAAGCCTGGTCAACGACGCCATCTCGGCGGGGGCCAAGGGCATTGCCATCACCGTGCCCGACCAAACCATCGGCCCGGCCATCGCCAAGGCGGCCAAGGATGCGGGCGTCGTGCTCATCGCCACCGACGATAGCATCAAGGATGAGGCTGGCAACCCTGTGCCCTTCGTCGGCTTCGACGGCAAGGACATGGGCAAGAAGGTAGGCGAGGCTGCGGCCAAGCTCCTGACCGATTCCGGTTGGCTCCAGGATGCGGCCAAGAAGGTCGGCGTGCTCTCGGTCGAAGTGCAGACACTCTCGGTCTGCAACGACCGCACCGACAACGAGAAGGCGGCCATCATCGCCGCCGGTGTGCCCGAAGCCCAGGTCTTGCCCGTGCCCTACACCGGCGAGACGCTCTCGGCCCAGGATGCCGCCGGCCCCATCATCACCGCCAACCCCGACATCACCAACTGGATCGTGTTCGGCTGCAACGATGAAGGCGTGCTCGGCGCCTCCAACGCCCTGGCCACAGCCGGCGCCAAGTCCGATGACATCATCGCCGTCGGCCTGGGCTCATACGAAGCCTGCAAGCCCTGGGCGGCAGGCCAGCCGACTGCCTTCAAGGCCGGCCTCTTCATCTCCGGCCTCGACGTAGGCAAGACAGCCGCCACCGTCCTCTTTGATGCCGTGGTGAACGGCAAGGCCCCGGCGCCCGCCTCCTACGCCCCCACCTCCATCGTCGATCCCACCAACTACAAGGACATCTTCGACCCCGTTTCCCTGGCCAACTGCACCAGTGGCGCTGCCCCGGCTGCGGCGGCCGGCAAGCCGCTGTTCGTGGCGATCAACAAGAGCGCCGACCAGCAGTATTTCATCGACTTGCAGAACTCGTTCGTCGAGACGGCGACCGGTCTGGGCGCGGACGCCAAGAAGTTCGACGCCAAGCTCGACCCCAACCTGGGCGTAAGCCTGGTCAACGACGCCATCTCGGCGGGGGCCAAGGGCATTGCCATCACCGTGCCCGACCAAACCATCGGCCCGGCCATCGCCAAGGCGGCCAAGGATGCGGGCGTCGTGCTCATCGCCACCGACGATAGCATCAAGGATGAGGCTGGCAACCCTGTGCCCTTCGTCGGCTTCGACGGCAAGGACATGGGCAAGAAGGTAGGCGAGGCTGCGGCCAAGCTCCTGACCGATTCCGGTTGGCTCCAGGATGCGGCCAAGAAGGTCGGCGTGCTCTCGGTCGAAGTGCAGACACTCTCGGTCTGCAACGACCGCACCGACAACGAGAAGGCGGCCATCATCGCCGCCGGTGTGCCCGAAGCCCAGGTCTTGCCCGTGCCCTACACCGGCGAGACGCTCTCGGCCCAGGATGCCGCCGGCCCCATCATCACCGCCAACCCCGACATCACCAACTGGATCGTGTTCGGCTGCAACGATGAAGGCGTGCTCGGCGCCTCCAACGCCCTGGCCACAGCCGGCGCCAAGTCCGATGACATCATCGCCGTCGGCCTGGGCTCATACGAAGCCTGCAAGCCCTGGGCGGCAGGCCAGCCGACTGCCTTCAAGGCCGGCCTCTTCATCTCCGGCCTCGACGTAGGCAAGACAGCCGCCACCGTCCTCTTTGATGCCGTAGTGAACGGCAAAGCCCCGGCGCCCGCCTCCTACGCCCCCACCTCCATCGTCGATCCTACCAACTACAAGGACATCTTCGACCCCGTTTCCCTGGCCAACTGCTCTAAGTAGCTCCTGACCACGCTCTCCGGGGGGCGGGCGCTCCGCCCCCCGGAGCATACCCTCACCCTGACTGCGTTCTGACTATCATGACAACCGTTTCCTCGGCTGAGACCACAGCGCCGCCGGTCAACCCGGCCGGAACGCTGGAAATCCGTGATGTCAGCAAAGCCTTCCCCAATGTCCAGGCGCTGACCAACATTTCGCTTGACATCCGGCCAGGCGAAATCCTTGCCTTCATGGGCGAAAACGGAGCAGGAAAATCCACCTTACTGAAAATCATCAACGGCGACTATCAGCTGGATAGTGGCACGTTGACGCTGAATGGGCAGCGACTGACGTTTGCGAACCCAAACGACGCCCACAAGGCCGGCATCCGCGTGATCTACCAGGAGCCGGAGATCATCCCCGGCGTCGGCGTGGCCGAGAACATCTGGGTGGGCGAGTTGCCAAAGCGGATGGGTCTGATCGACCGTCGCCAGCTCAACGAACAGGTGCGGCGCAGCCTGATCGAATACGGTTTTCAGGATGTGCTGCCGATGCATCTGTTGGGTGACGAGCTTTCTTCGGCGCAAAGACAGATCGTCGAGATTATGAGGGCGCTCAAGTCGGGGGTGCGGGTGCTGGCCCTCGACGAACCTACGTCTTCGCTGACCGATGAGGAGGTCGACCGTCTCTTCACGCTGGTGCGCCGCCTGCGCGATGAAGGGGTTGCCATCATCTACGTTTCCCATCGCATCAAAGAGATTCTGCAGCTTTGCGACCGCGTGGCCATCCTGCGGGATGGCAAGCTGGTGGCGGTCAGGCCGGCGGTGGAGTTGACCGAGGGCGAGATCGTGCGTCTGATGGTGGGGCGCGAACTATCCGACATCTTCAGCCGCACCGCCAGTCTGACGAGGGGCGCCGAGGTGCTGCGAGTCGAACACCTTAGCAGCAACTGGCATCGCGACATCAGTTTTCATGTCAACCGGGGCGAGGTGGTGGGGTTTGCCGGTTTGGTGGGCGCCGGACGGACAGAATTGGCCAAAGTGATCTTCGGCGAGTTCCCAAAATCCAGCGGCCGCGTCGTACTGGATGGCAAAGAGACAACGATCCGCCAACCTGACGATGCCATCGCCAAAGGGATCGGTTTTGCACCCGAAGATCGCAAACGCGAGGGCCTGATCCTGATCCGCAGCGTGCTGGAGAATGCCTCGCTGGCAATTCTGCGACAGATCAGCCGTTTCCATTTCGTGCGCCGTGGGTTTGAACGCTCCATCGCCGCCGGTTATGTCGAAAAACTGCGCGTTCGCACCCCATCGCTGGAACAAGAGGTCGGCAAACTCTCCGGCGGCAACCAGCAAAAGGTGGTGTTAGCGCGCTGGTTGGCAGCGAAACCAAAGGTGTTGATCTTGGATGAGCCGACGCGCGGGATCGACGTTGGCGCTAAAGCCGAGATCTATCGGTTGATCGACGATCTTGCCCATCAGGGACTGGGGATCATGTTCATCAGTTCCGAGCTGCCAGAGATCCTCGGCCTTTCGGACCGTATTTATGTCATGCAGAACGGTCGCATCACCGGCGAACTGGCTGCCAAGGAGGCAACCGAAGAAACAATCCTCGGCATGGCCATGGCTGAAAATCTGTTGGAGGGCGTAAGCGTCACTGCGCCCGCATCTACCGCCGTATTACAGGAGAAAACCTCACAATGAGCAACGACACAACTTCTCCCGCCCCGACCTCGCCCCGGCGCAGCAGCCGGTTGGGCCGGCTGGTTGGAGCGATTGGCGTGGATAATTTGTCGCTCATGTTGGCGCTGGTCGCCCTTGTGTTTTTGGTGACGGTGGCCAGTCGCTGGTTCGGACTTGAGGGCGGTGACAAGTTCTTCTCCTGGCAGAATCTGATGAATAGCCTGGCCCAGGCCATCGTGATCGTCGGCCTGCTGGCCATCGGCGAGACGGTGGTGATTGTCGCCGGCGCGCTGGATATCTCGGTCGGATCGATTGCCTCGGTCGGCTCGGTGATCGCCGCCTCGGTGTTGGTTGGGGCGGGCGTGGGCGCTCGACTCAGTTTCCTGCTTGCGGGCAATGTGTTCGTGGCGGTGGCGGCCGGGATCATCGCCGGGGCCATCTGCGGGCTGATCAATGGTCTGATTGTAACCAAGCTCCGGGTCAACCCGATCATCGCTACCTTGGGCACGTTGGCCGCCTTTGCCGGCATGGCTTTCCTCTTGGCGCCCGAAGGCAAGCCCGTGGGTGTGCTCACGCAACCGCAGTTCACCTGGCTGGCGCAGGGCCGCTTCCTGACCGGGCTGCCCATCCCGCCTCTGAGTGGCTCCAAATGGACGGGCGTGCCAGTGCTGACTGTGATCTTGGTGGCCGTGGCCATCCTCGTGCACATCATCATGACGTATACGGATTTTGGCCGGGCCATCTATGCCATCGGCGGCAACGCGGCTGCGGCCCGTCTGGCAGGCATCAATCTCTCACGTGTGTGCATCCTGATGTACATGCTTTCAGGCAGCATTGCCGGGCTTGCGGGCGTACTCTTGACCGCCCGTACGACGTCGGGCAACCCGGTGAACGGCACCGGCCTCGAACTCCAGGCCATCACCGCCGTTTTTTTGGGTGGAGCGGCGACGGCCGGCGGCAAAGGAACGATCTTTGGCACCTTCCTGGCCGTGATCCTCGTCGGCGTCCTCAACAATGGCATGAATCTACTCGGCTTCAATACCTTTGTTCAGCGCGTTGCCCTCGGCCTTTTGCTCATCGCCGCTGTGGCCATCTCGCAGTGGCGACAGGCCCGCGCCGAACGGGTGAGGACGCGTATCGCTGATAGGGGATGATCGGCCATGTCTCAACTACGATCGACCACCTGGCAGGGGCTGTCTGCCTGGACGCTCGAAAACGCCGTGACCGGCGTCGTCATCGTACCAGAGATGGGCGCCAAAATAGCATCCTTGTGCGACCGACGCAACGGTTATGAGTGGATCGTCGGCCCCATTCCCGGCCGGGCAGTAAGGCAGGCCACCTATGGCGCACCTTTTGCAGAACAAGACATGGCCGGTTGGGATGAAATGTTCCCCACCATCATCGCCTGCGCCTATCCTGGCGCCGGCCCGCACCACGGTGTTCATCTGCCTGACCACGGCGAGGCCTGGGCCTTACCCTGGGAGGTGGTGAAGGCAACGGGAAGCGAGCTGACCTTGAGGCTCAGGGGGCAGGTGCTTCCCTACCGGCTGACGCGCACGGCCAGTCTCGTCGCCCCCACTGTGTTTCGCCTCGATTATAGATTGGAAAACCTGGGCGACGAAGCCATGCCCTACCTGTGGGCTGCGCACCCGCAGTTCGTGATCGGACCGGATGGTTATGTCATCTTTCCGCCTGAGGTGGTCACTGTGATCAACACGATCCCGCCGACCTGGGGCTGGGGGGAGGCCGAGACCCGTTTCGACTGGCCGGAAGCGCTGGCCCCGGATGGTAGCCACAAGCGCCTCGATACGGTTGGCCCGGCTTCGGCTGGCCAGGGCCGCAAGTTCTATGCTCTCGCCGATGTGCATCCAGCGTGGGCGGCGGTCTGGAGCCGCTCCTCCGGCAACTGGCTGCGCCTGGAATGGGATCCAGCCCGACTGCCCTACCTGGGAGTATGGACGGATGAGGGCGCGGTGCATTGCGAAGCGGTCGTCTCGCCGCAACCGACCACGGGCTGGTATGACGATCTAAGCCTGGCCTGGCGCAAAGGGCGCGTGAACATCGTGCCGGGCGAGAGCGAACAGTGTTGGAGGCTGGATGTGCACCTGGGAATCGATGGCGACCCCCTCCCACCACACCCCCGAGAGGCAACACCATGAACAATCTTGAACGTTTCACGAGAGCCATCCGCTGGCAAGCGGTCGACCGCATTCTCACTTATGATCTGGTCGATTGCGAACCCATGCTTGTCCAATTGGGCAGCTATGATCACTCGCGCAAGTATTCGTGGGAAGAAATCCTGGAGGTGAACGCCCTGGCCTGGAAGAATGCGGGCCTGAATGTGACCCGCTTCGTGTTCGATCCGGCCTCGCACTGGATGGGCGGCAAGATCGTCAACTGGATTCGCTTCTTCCACGTCAATCCTGACGTCTGGAAGACCGACACCACCGGCGGCACCGCCTGGATCTCCAGGCGACCCTTCCGCGACTTGAAGGGCCTGGAAAAGCACATGCCGCAGCTGCCGGTGTTCGAGGAGGTGCGGGAGTGGTACGCGCCAGTGATCAGGCAGATCCAGGAGGTGATGGCCGAGCACGACATCGTCTTCATCGGCGCCGTCGAAGGCCCACTGACCGACGCCTACACCTACATGGATATTGAGTTGTTCGCCACCGCTGTCTATGACGCGCCGGAATTGGCGGCGCACGTGATGGATTGCTGCGGCCTGTTCTCGGCCCACATCGCCCGCACCTATGCCGAGGTTGGCGCTGTGCCCTTGCTGTTCATGGGCGAGGATATTTCCAGCACCCACGGCCCCATCTTCCAGCCCGCCTGGGTGCGGCAAGAGGCGCTGCCCCGCTGGCGCTGGATCGCGGATCCGATCCATCAGGCCGGGATGAAGTTCCTCTATCATTCCGATGGCCGCTACGGTAGCTTTCTGCCGGTCATTTTCGATGAATTGGGTGCGGACGGGCTGAACCCCATCGAGCGCAATGGCTGCAACGACATCTTCAGCATCCGCGCTGCCTACCCCGACAAACTGCTGTTCGGCAATGTCTGCTGCGCCCAAACCCTGCCCTATGGCACGCCCTACGATGTCGAAGACGAGACGCTGGAACTCATCGAGAAGATCGGGCCACAGGGCGGCATCTTCATCGGTTCGTCCAGCGAAGTGCACGACCTGGTGCCGGTGGCGAACACTCGCACGATGTACCGCACCGTGCACGATTACGGCGTCTATCCCATCGATGTCGAGCGCATCCGCGCCCGCCGCGCCGCCCTGCGCGCAAAAGGTCAACTCGATCTGCGAGCGAAGGCGCCGCTTTGAGGAAGTAGATAAGTAGACAAGGAAACAAGGAAACAAGTAGACAAGTAGGCAAGAAAACAAGTAGATAAGTAGACAAGGAAACAAGTAGGCAAGGAACGACACCAATAACCAGTTACCAATAACCAATTACCAATTACCATCATGAACTCCATCGCACGCGTCCAGGCCGCCATCGACCTGCGTCCACCCGACCGTGTGCCGGTCGATTTGCACAATTTTCAGCCAGCGGCGAAAGCGATGGGCGTGCCCATGTCGCAAGTCTTTCAGGATGGCGAGTTGCTGGCCGAATCGATGTTGCGCGCCTGGCGCCAGTTCGGTCACGACATGATCCTGCTGGAAAACGGCACCGCCTGCAACGCCCAGGCTTGCGGCGTCCAGGTCGTCTATCGCGATGACGCCGCGCCCGCCGCCCATATCCCGGTGCTCAAGCGGCTCGAAGATGTGGACGACCTGGAAGTGCCGGACCCGTACACCGCCTTCCCCATGTGCGAGGTGATCAAGGCCACGCGTATCCTCAGCCAAGAGATCGGCGACCAGGCATGGATCGTGGCCCGCGCCGACCAGGGGCCGATGGATCTGGCCGCGCAGCTTTTCGGCATCCAGGAGTTGATGCTGGCGATTGCCCTCGACGAAGACCCCGACGGCATCCACCGCCTGCTGGACTACGCCCGCCGCGTGGTCACGCGCTTTGCCATCGCCCAGATCGAAGCCGGGGGCCGCTCCACCTCCATCGGCGAACCTATCGCCGGCCCGGATCTGATGTCGCCCCGGCACTATCGCCAGTACGCCTGGCCGCACGAAAAACGCATGGTCGACGAGTTGAAGGGGCACGGCATCCTCCCGGCCAACCACATCTGCGGCAACACCATCCCCATCATCCACGATTTTGTGGCCACGGGCGCCCAAATCCTCGAAATCGACCACAAGGCCAACAAACAGAAGGCGAAAGACGCCGCCCGCGGCAAGACCTGTCTGCTGGGCACGCTCGACACTTCGTTGATTCTGGACGGCACGCCGCAGGAAGTGGACGACGCCTGCCGCGAGGCCATCGCCATCCTCGCCCCCGATTCCGGCTTCATCCTCGGCCCCGGCTGCGCCCTCGACCCCAATGTTCCCGCCGACAATATCCACGCCCTGGTCGAGTCGGCGAGGAAGTATGGGGGGTATGAGTAGGTAGACAAGGAAATAAGTAGACAAGGAAACAAGGAAATAAGTAGACAAGGAAACAAGGAAATAGGTAGACAAGGAAACAGGAAAAGAAGGCCTCGCTGTCGAGAACACGACTCGCATCCCTGCCCTTGTCTACTTGTCTACTCCATCTACTTGTCTACTCCAAAAGGAAACCCCCATGGAAATCTCCCAACCGCTTTCCCCTGCCGAACGCGACGATTTTCGCCGGCGCTTCGAGCAGCGCCTGGCCAAAGTGGCGGCCAAGACCGACGACGTATTCGCGTTCAGAAAGGTCGATTTCCCGCCCTATATCGTCAATAGCTCGCTGTATTGGGTCTTTGGTCTGGACACGAACACCCTGCCCGCCGCCTATTTCGACGACCCGGCGGCGATGGTGAATTTCCAGGAGCAAACGTATTACGACCAGATCAAATCCATCGACGACGACTTCGTGCCCTATCTCATGCCCTGGTTCGGCACCATCGTCGCTGCCTCGGCCTTCGGCTGCCAGATCGAGTTCTATCCCAAAGCCGACCCGGCCGCCAACCCCCGCTACTATCCCGTGCAAAAGCCGGAGGACGTGAAGAAGCTGCGGGTTCCCGACCCCGAAAAGGATGGCCTGATGCCGCGCGTGCTTGATTTTCTGCGCTACATGAAAGCCAACAGCTTCCTGCCCGTGGGCTACACCGATTTTCAAGGCCCGCTGACCACGGCGAACCAGCTTTTGGGCTACGACAAACTCATCTACCTGATGTTCGACCACCCCAAGCTGATGCACGAGCTGATGGACATCGTCACCGAGTCGCTGATCCTGTGGGTGAAGACGCAGAAAGCCCTCATCGAGGAGCCGCTGCACGAGTGTATCTCCGACCAGCAAGTCTATACGGGTAAGAATGCGGGCGTGTGGTTCTCGGACGACGATGCCGTGCTGATGTCGCCGGACACCTATCGCGAGTTCGTCGTGCCCTACAACTCGCGCGTATTGCAGGCGTTCGGCGGCGGCTGCATCCACTATTGCGGCAACGCCACCCATCACGCCGACAATTTTCTGGCGACCGAAGGACTGAAGGCGCTAAACATCTACAACCTGTACAACATCCCCTCGGTGGCCCAGCTACAACAGAAGCTGCAAGACCGCATCGCGCTCTTCGTCTGCGATTTCACGCCGGTCGAGTACGAAGCCTATTTCGACGAGATGCTGGCCAGCCTCGACTACCGGGGCATGGTCATCTGCTCGCAATTCTCGCCTACCGTCGGCCTGCTCAGAGGCGGGCGCTACGACGCCGTCGAGCGCGACATGCGCTCGGGCCGCAGGGCGGTGTGCGACTATTTGCAGAAGCGATCAGGCTTGAGGAGTGAAACGTGAGGCGCGAAGCGTGAATTCTCATCGCAAGCAGCCGGATAGATGCAGCGCCTCGAATTGAGGAGTCCGAAAGAACCCAGGCACAGCCTTGTCTTGTCCAAACACTCGCCACCCCAGCAGACATCACGTTTCACTCTTCACGCATCACGCCTCCCGTGTCTTCGCCTTTCCCGATTCCGACCACCCTCATCGCTGGCTTCCTCGGCGCCGGCAAGACCACACTGCTCAACCGCATCTTGCAGGGCGAGCACGGCCGGCGCCTGGCCGTCGTCGTCAATGACTTCGGCGCCATCGAGATCGACGCCGGGCTGATCGACGCCGCCGGAGCAGGCGAAATCGTCAGCCTGCCCAACGGCTGCATCTGTTGCAGTCTGTTCGGCAACCTGGTGGATGCCCTCCGCCGCCTCGTCGCCCTGCCCGACCCGCCCGACCACATCCTGATCGAGGCCAGCGGCGTCTCCGCCCCCCATCAGATTCTGCCCGCCCTCGAATCGCGCCCCCTCGCCGGCCGCCTTGCCCTCGATGGCGTCATCACCCTCGTCGATGCCGAGAACGTGCGCCGGATCGCCGGCGTCGTCGTCTTCATCGAAAGCCAGATCGAGACCGCCGACCTCGTCGTGGTCAACAAGACCGACCGGGTCAGCCCCGACGCCCTGACCGAGCTGACCGGCTGGATTCGCTCCCTCGCCCCGGCCGCCCGCATCTTCCCCACCAACTTCGCCCAAGTCCCGCTGGACGTGTTGTTGGGTGGGGGACATTCAGACCTTTTGGGTCTGCGAGACCCAGAAGGTCTGGAACACGACCACCACCTCGACTTCGCCACCTGGACTTGCGAATCCGACCAGCCGCTCGACCGCCAAACATTTCTGGCCACGCTCGCCAGCCTGCCCCCCACCGTCTATCGCGCCAAAGGTTTCCTCTGTCTGGCCGACGCGCCCGACCAGCGCACCATCCTGCAAATGGTGGGCGGCCGCATCCGGCTGGAGGAGGGCGGGGCCTGGGACGAGCGTGAACGCAAAACGCAGGTTGTCTGCATCGGCGAGGCCGGCAGCCGCATCGAGATACTCTAACAGCAAACACAAAGACTCGAAGGACACAAAATCCCCCAAAGTTTTTCCCCCCTTCTTTGTGTTCCCTTCGTGCCCTTTGTGCCTTCGTGTTCATCCCCATTTCCCTTTGGAGCCACCATGAACTCCCGCGAACGCGTCCAACTCGCCCTCAACCACAAAGAACCCGACCGCATCCCCTTCGACGTGGCCGGCTGCCCGATGTCGGGCATGCACTACATCGCCTACCAGAACCTGCGCGACTATTTGGGCCTGCCCAAAGTCGAAACGCGCATCTCCGACGCCATCCAGAACCTGGCCGTCATCGACAAAGACCTCTCCGAACGCCTCAAGGTCGATGTCTACAACATCGCCCCGCGCTCATCCGCCGCCTACAACCTGGAATATCGCGACGAAGGCGACTACACCGCCTACACCGACGAATGGGGCATCGGTTGGCGCAGCCCCAAGCAGGGCGGGCTGTATTACGACATGTACACGTGGCCGCTGGCCGGGTTCGAGACCATCGACGAGATCGAGAAGCACTACAAATGGCCCGACCCCACCGACCCGAATCGCTTCGCCGGGCTGCGCGACAAAGCCTTGAAGACGATCGCGGAAGGCAAGGCGGTGGTCATCGGCTCGATCTCGGCCGGCGTCTCGGAGATGCACGCCTGGACGCGCGGCTTCGAGCACTATTTCACCGATTTCTACCTCTACCCGGAACTGGCCGAATATATCATGGATACGGTGGTGGACTTGAAGATGGCCTTTTGGGAGCGGGCGCTGCAAGAAGTGGGCGATCTGGTCGATGTCGTGGTCGAGGCCGACGACCTGGCCGGGCAGGATCGCCTGTTCTTCAGCCGCGAGCAATATCGCCAGTTCATCAAGCCCCGGCACACCCGGCTGTTCTCGTTTATCAAGGCCCGCACCAACGCCAAACTGTTCTACCACTCCGATGGCGCCCTCATGCCCATCCTTTGGGATCTGATCGAGTCCGGCATCGACATCCTCAACCCGATGCAGAAAAGCGCCGCCGGCATCGACTTCAAAGCGATCAAGAAGGAATACGGCAACGACTTGGTGATCTGGGGCGGTGGCGTGGATACGCAGCGCGTCTTCGACAGCGGCACGCCGGAGGAAGTCCGCCGCGACGTGATCGAGAACATCGAGGCCCTGGCCCCCGGCGGCGGCCTCATCTTCGCCACCATCCACAACACCCAGGCCAGCGTCCCCCCGCAGAATTTCATGGCGATGTGGGAGACGCTGCAAGAGTATGGCGCTTACTGAGTGGCAGGTGGCAAGTGGCAAGTTTGCCTGACGACGGCAACTCGCCACCTCCGCGCAGTAACCTCTCTCCGCCATCCTCAAGCCACCTCCCCCACACAACCTGCCCCCTGCCCCCTGCCACCTGCCACCCACCACCTGCCACCTGCCACCTGCGACTTGCCACCTGCGACTTGCCACCTGCCACCCGCCCCCTGCTCTTGATCCCTCGGAGCAAGCCAATGACTGACATCGTTCTCCACGTTCAAGACTTCCGCAAAAGCTACAAAGACTTCGTCGCCGTCGATGGCATCAGCTTTGCTGTCGAACGCGGCGAGATCTTCGGTCTGCTCGGCCCCAATGGCGCCGGCAAAACCACCACCCTGGAATGCCTGGAAGGGATTCGCCAGCCCACCGGCGGCCACCTCAGCATCCTCAACGCCAACCCCAGCCGCGAACCGGGCAAACTGCGCGACCTGTTGGGCGTGCAACTCCAGACCTCTTCTCTCCCTGCCGACATGCTCGTAGATGAAGCCATGCGCTTCTTCTGCGCCTACCATCGCTGCGCGCCTCGTTTCGACCTGCTCGACCGCATGGGGCTGACCGAGAAACGACGCACGCCCTATCGCCAATTATCGGTTGGGCAACAGCGTCGCCTGGCCCTGGCCCTGGCCATCGCCCACGCCCCACCGGTCGTCATCCTCGATGAACCCACCGCCGGGCTGGACGTCGAATCACGCAGCGAGCTGCACAGCCTCATGCAAGAGCTTAAGCAAGCCGGGACGACCATCCTCCTGGCCACACACGACATGGCCGAAGCCGAGAAGATGACCGACCGCGTGGCCATCCTTCTGCGCGGCAAAATCGCCGCCACCGGCAGCCCGCGCGAGCTGACAGCCACCGGTTCGGGCTTCACCAAAGTCTCGGTGCACAGCGAAGAATCTTCGTTGCATCACACTGCCACGATCTTTCCGGGCGTACACCAAAGCCAGGTGGCCGACGAGTATGCCATCTTCTTCACCACCAACCCCGGCCCGACGGTGGCGGCCCTGCTCGACTTCCTGGCCGCTCAGGGCGACAAACTGATCGACCTGCGGGTCGAGCGGCCGTCGCTGGAAGAACGTTTTTTGGAGATCACCACTCATGGAGGCGCCCAATGACCGCCTTTGCCGCCCATTTCGCCTTCGAATTCAAGACCGGTCTGCGCAACTCGACCCAGATGATGATGAATTACCTGTTCCCGTTGGGCTTCTATGCCCTGATGGGACTGGTGATGACGCAGATCAACCCCACTTTCAAGCTCGTCCTGCTCCCGGCTATGGTCATCTTCACGGCCATGGCCAGCACACTGCTGGGGCTGCCCTCGCCCCTGGTCGAGTCGCGTGATGCCGGCATCTTTCGCAGCTTCAAGATCAATGGCGTCCCCGCCCTCTCCATCCTCAGCCTCCCGACCCTCAGCACCAGCTTCCACGCCTTGATCGCCTCGATCCTGATCTCTGTCACTGGGGGGCCGTTGTTTGGCGGTGCGACGCCCACCAATTGGGGTGCTTTCGCCCTGCTGACGGTGCTCGCCATCGCCGCCTTTGGCTCACTCGGCGCCCTCATCGGTGTGGTTTCGGCCAACTCGCGCGCCACCGTCCTCTGGTCACAGCTCATCTTCCTGCCTTCGATGCTGCTGGGTGGGCTGATGCTGCCGCTCAGCCTGATCCCGGCCGCCGTTCGCCCCATCTCCGCCCTCCTGCCCTCCACCCACGCCATGCAAGCCTTCGAGGGCCTGGCCTTTGCTCGCCCGACCGTATTCTCGCCCTGGCTGTCGGTGGCGATCCTGCTTGCCAGCACACTGCTGGCCTTCGGCCTGGCCGTCTACCTGTTCAACTGGGACAGCCGCAACCAGACCCGCCGCGGGCATCCGCTCATGGCCCTGCTCGTGCTCGTCCCCTACCTGATCGGCATCCTGCTCAGCTAACCCCCTGACCACCACGACTGGCGCCCGATGCCACTCCGGGCTAAGGCTGTAGTACAATCGAGACACCGTCAGAACCCCATGCGTCGGACGACAGTCTCACAGAGTGCAAGCACATGGCGCCTATCGAAATCAGCGACCATCTCATCATCGACCCGGACATTTGCCATGGGCAAATGTCCTTCGCCGGCACGCGTATCCCAGTGGACACAGTGCTGACTTATCTGCGCAGAGGCTATGCGGTGGATCGACTTCGGCGCAGTTGGCCTGAACCGACGCCACCGACAGTCGAATCGGCCATCGCCAGGGCATATGGACACGCTTGAACTGGCATACGAGAGCGAACTCCAACGCGGCGGCGAGTTCATGCTGCGCGAAGCCAGCGCCTTCTTCGATGGCGGCGGCAGGCTGCGCGAGACGCTGCGTCGGCTGGCGGAACGACTCGAAGCTGAAGGCATTGCTTACGCCCTGGTAGGCGGGCTGGCCCTGGCCGAACACGGTTATCCTCGACTGACTGAGCATATCGACATCGTTTTGACGGGCGCAGGACTCGCGCAGTTTACAGAGCGGTGGCTGGGACGAGGCTATCGTCCGGCCTTTGAGGGCGCGCGCAAATCGTTTCGTGATGCCCAGACAGGCGTGCGCATCGAAATCCTGCTGACGGGTGAGTACCCGGGAGATGGCCTCCCGAAGCCGGTGGCATTCCCGGATCCGGCGTTTCCGAACGCGACAATCGAGATCGACGGCATCCATGTCATTGCCCTCGATCGCTTGATCGAGATGAAACTGGCCTCAGGTTTGAGCGCCGGCCACCGCCTGCGTGATCTGGCCGATGTGCAAGACCTGATTGGCCGCCTCGACCTGCCTCTGGAGCTGGCAGAGCGTCTGCACCCGTCCGTCGTCCCGGCCTACAAAGAGCTGTGGGAACAAGTTCAGGCGGGAAAAGCCGAGGAGACGTGACCCAACTGGCTTTCGCCGCCCACCGGCTGCAGATCGACGAAGCCCCTTTTCGCTGTCGTTTGCTGCCTGCAGGCGGGGATCAGGCTGTCTGGCAGGCGCTGGCGGTGCGCTTTCGGGCCGAGGGCGGGCGCTGGCAGGATGGCGGGCGGGCGCGGGTGCTCGCAAGCCGGGCTGATGGCTGCCAGGTCCATTTCGAGACGGTCGAGGGGGTTCGGCTGGAATTGGAACTGCGTCTGGCCGATGGCCTGTGGCAGGGCGAGTTAGCCGCCGTCGCTGGCGAGGCGGCCTGGCTTGGCCTCGACCTGGCGGCGGCGCCCGCCGAGCATTTCCTGGGCCTGGGCGAACGCTTCGACTCGCTCGACCAGCGCGGCAAACAGATCGACCTCTGGGTGACAAATGGGGCGCAGCGCGACCTCAGCTACATCCCCATCCCCTTCTATCTCTCCAGCGCCGGCTATGGCTTCCATCTCGACACCGAGACCCGCGCCCTCATCCGCCTGGCCACGCCCGACGACCCCGCCATCGTCGCCATCCGCAACGCCGCCCCCCGCCTCCGCTTCACCGTCATCCCCGGCCCCACCCCCGCCGCCATCCTCAGCCGCTACACCGCCCTCGCCGGCCGCCCGGCCCTCCCCCCGGCCTGGGTCTTCGGCCCCTGGAAGTCGCGCAACTGGCAGGCCGAAGACCAGACGACCGTCGATGAGGATGTCGATAAACAGCGGCAACTCGACCTCCCTGCCACGGTCAAGCTCATCGACGCCCGCTGGGAAGCGACCTACCACACCTTCGCCTTCGACCGCCGCAAATATCCCGACCCCGAGGCGATGATCGGGCATCTCCGGCGGCAGGGCTACCGGCTGGTGCTGTGGGTTTCGCCCTGGCTGATCGACGACGGCGACCCGGCCGGCCCCTATCGCTTCTGCGCCGAACACGGTTTTCTGATCAAGGACGGCGGGGGTCAGGCCTATCTCCACCGGCTGGGCAACAGCCCCACCTTCTTCGGCTCCTGCTTCGATTTCACCCACCCCGCCGCCGTCGCCTGGTGGCAAGCGCAGATCCGTCGCCTGGTGGCGATGGGCGTCTCTGGCTTCAAGACCGATTTCGGCGAGCAAGTCCCGGAGGATGCCGTCTTCTGGGATGGACGCACCGGGGCCGATCTGCACAACAGCTTCCCCCGGCTCTACAACCGCCTCACCTACGAGGCCATGGCGACCGCCCTGGCAGAGCGAGATGGGCCGGAGAGCAGCGATGCGCCCGGCGTTTTGCTGGCCCGGTCGGGTTGGCACGGCTCGCAGGGCCTCTCCGCCATCTGGGCCGGCGACCAGACGGCCGATTTCGCCCCCGCCAGCGGCCTGCCCAGCGCCATCATCGCCGGGCAGAGCGCCGCTTTGTCGGGCTTTCCCTTCTGGGGCAGCGACATCGGCGGCTATTTCGGCGTCCCCACCGAAGAGGCCTTTATCCGCTGGGCGCAGTTTGGCGCTTTCTCGCCGATCATGCAGATCCACGGCGCCGGGCCGCGCGAGCCGTGGCTGCTGTCGGCGCGAGGGCTGGAGATCTACCGCCGCTTCGCCAAAGTCCACATCGAACTCTTCCCCTACCTTTACACCTGCGCCCACGAAGCCGCCAGCACCGGCCTGCCCATCCTCCGCGCCCTGGCCCTCGAATTCCCCGACGACCCCGGCATCTGGAGCGCCATCTGCGAGCACGAGTACTGTTTTGGCCGCCAGCTATTGGTAGCGCCGGTCTACGATGCTTTCGATGGCTATCGGCTGCTCTATCTGCCGCAGGGCCGGTGGAGAGATTTCTGGACGGGCGAGGCTGTGGAGGGCGGTCGGGTCGTGCGCCATCCGGCCGCCTTGCCCCAGCTGCCGGTCTTCGCCCGCGCCGGCGCCATCCTCCCCCGCCTCGACCCCACGCCCGCCACCCTGCCGCCGCCAACCCCCGACCTGCGGCTGGACGTCTATCCGGGCGCCGATGGCCGCTTCATCCTTTTCGACGGCACGGCATTTGAATGGCATGATCGGACTTGCACACTCCGCCTGGCCGCCTCGCCCGTCCCGCGCAGCCTGGCCGCCCGGCTGCTGGGCGGAGCGGCGGCGCTGGCGACGGCCCAGGTTGCTGGCGGCCGCGCCCTGACCATCGCCCCCGCCAGCCTGGCCGGCGAACCCGGCTACACCCGCATCCTCCTCCCGGCCCACACCGAAGTCATCCTCCGCTGGCCGGCATAGGCTTTCATTTTTTTTGCCACGAATTTCACGAATTTACACGAAATGACGATTAAGAGATGATCATTCGGCGGAGTCAGCACCCCCCGGTGCGGCCTACACCCATGAGACCCGCACGTGGGCGTGCTCGCCTCCGCAGAAATTGTCAGGCAGCGGAGTCAGCACCCCCAGTTGCGACCTTTCCGTCCTCCGCCCTCTGTCCTCCGCCCTCCGTCCACCGCCCTCCGTCCCCACCACACCCGTGAAACTGACCAAACTACGCTGCACCGTCCTCAGCCACCCCCTGCCAGCGCCGCTCCGCCCCAGTTGGGCGCCCGGGCGCGTCTTCCAGCGCACCTCGTGCACCCTGGTCGAGATCGCCACCGACGAAGGCTTGACCGGCGTCGGCGCCATGCCCGACATCGGCCAGATCGGCCTCCACACCATCGCCGACCTGGTCGCGCCCTACATCCTTGGCGCCGACCCCTTCGCCGTCGAGCGCATCAGCCCCATCCTGCGCAACGCCGCCCGCGACGGCGCCTATCCCTGGGCCATCGAAATGGCATTGTGGGACATCATCGGCAAAGCGGCCAACCTGCCGGTCTACAAGCTGTGGGGCGGGCACAAACAGACCTTGCCCGCCTACGCCAGCCTGGCCGAACTCCCCGACCCGGCGGAACAGATCGACCGCATCGCCCAACTGCGCGCACAGGGCTTTCGCGCCTTCAAACTGCGCCTGCGCCGGCCCAACATTGCCGACGACATCGCCCTGGTCGAGCGCGTGGTCGCCGCCTTCGGCAGTTCGATCACGCTCATGGCCGACGCCAACCAGGCCCATGTCATGCCCAGCCCTGGCCCCCACAACTACTGGGCCTACACCGACGCCCTGCGGGTGGCGCAGGCCATGCAGGAGTTGGGCCTGGCCTGGCTGGAGGAACCGTTGCCCCGCTACGACCACCGGCATCTGGCGCAACTCGCCGCCCGTGTGGACATCCCCATCGCCGGCGGCGAACTCAACCTCGGCCTGCACGAATACCGCGACCTTGTGACCCTCGACTGCTACGACATCATCCAGGCCGACGCCGCCTTCTCGGAGGGCGTCTTCCAGCTGCGCAAGGTGGCGGCCCTGGCCGAACTCTATCACAAACCCTTCATCCCCCACACCTGGTCCAACGGCATCGGCCTGGGCGCCAACCTCCACCTGGCCGCGGCTACGCCCAACTGCCCCTGGTTCGAATTCCCCATCGACCCCCCGGCCTGGACGAACGAAGCCCGCGACTTCATGCTGGCCGAACCCTACCGGGTGGCAGCCGACGGCACCATCTCCGTCTCTGATGCGCCCGGTTTTGGCTTCCGGCTGGATGCCGCCGCCATCGCCCGCGCCGCCGTCGCCACCTGGGAGAGCCAATGACACCGTCCTCCCTCCACCGCTTCCTCGATGACGCCGCCCCAGCCCTGGCCCTGACCCCGGCCGGCGAACGCCTGCCGCCCGCCCTGGCCCTGCGCGACCGTTGCCGGCACGAAGGCATCGCCATCGCCTCGCTCGGCCCCTTCTATCGCGCCCTCGCCGCTGGTCGAATCGCCCCCCTCACCATTCCCGCCTTCAACCTGCGCGGCCTGACCTACGACCTGGCCCGCGCCCTCTGGCGCACGGCCCTGCGCTGCGACGCCGGCCCGCTTATTTTCGAGCTTTCGCCCTCCGAGTCCCACGCCGGCGACCAGGACTTCGCCGAATTCGTGGCCCTGGTCTGCGCCGCCGCCGTGCGCGAAGGCTACCGCGGCCCCATCTTCTGCCAGGGCGACCACCTTCGCACGGCAGCCGCTGGCGCGGCTGACATCGAATCGCTTTGCCGCGCGGCCATCACCGCCGGCATGTGGCAGATCGACATCGACGCCGCCGCTAACCCCGCCGGTAACCCCGCCGTTACCGCCGCCGCAGTCGCCCTCGTGCGCTCGCTGGCGCCGGCCGGGGCGGATGTGATGTTGGGCGGCGAGGTGGGCGTCATCGGCGGCCAGAACACCACCGCCGCCGACATAGGCGCCTTCTGGCATGACTTTCAGGCGGCGCTGCCTGCTGGCGCACCCGGCCTGGGCAAGATCAGCGTCCAAACCGGCACCCGGCACGGCGGCCTGGTGCGGGAAGATGGCAGCATCGAGCCGATGCCGCTGGACGTTCCCCTCATCGCCGCCCTCAGCCAGGTCGCACGCCACGAATTCGGGCTGCCCGGCATCGTCCAGCACGGCGCCTCCACCCTCACCCTGGGCCAACTGGCGCAACTACCGGGCGCCGGCGCCGTCGAGGTGCACCTGGCCACCGCCTTGCAGAACCTCCTCTTCGACCACCCGGCCTTCCCCTCCCCGCTCCGCCAGCAGATGATGGCGGCATTGGCCGCCGAAGCAGCGGCCGAAGCCGAAGGCGGGGACTATGCCCACGCCGGGGCGGCCGGCCTGACCCCGGCCCAGCAGTTCTATCACCAGCGTTGGCGGGCCTGGGGGATGTTCAAACCCGAGCTCTGGAACCTGCCCCCACCCCTCCGCCAGACCCTGGCCGCCGGCTGCGAAGCCTGGTTCGAGGACGTTTTCAGGGCGCTGGGGCTGGCCGGGCGGGGCGAGGACATGCGGGCGCTCTATCCGGACAACGAAGGAACAATGCCATGACGCCCGCTTTCGACATCGTCGGTCTGGGCCTGGCCACGGTCGACGTCCTCACCCTCGCGCCCCGCCTGCCGCAGCCGGATGACGTCCTCGCCGCCCGGCAGATCATCATCCAGGGCGGCGGCCCGGTGGCGACGGCGCTGGCGGCGGCGGCCCGGCTCGGCGCCACAACCGCCTACCTGGGGCCGATCGGACGCGGGCGCTGGGGCGAGTTCACCACGGCCGAGTTCAGCCAGGAGGGGGTCGAGACGACCTACGCCCCCCGCAGCGACGGCGGCGACCAATCGCTGTCGGTCATCCTCATCGATCAGGCCAGCGGCCGGCGCTCCATCCTCTACGCCCGCGGCGGCCTCCCCGACCTGGCCCCAACCGACGTGCCGCCCGCCCTGATCACCCAGGCGCGGGCGCTGCACCTGGACGGCAGCCACCTCGCCGCCGCCCTCTATGCCGCCCGCCTGGCCCGCGCCGCCGGCGTCATCGTCTCCTTCGACGGCGGGGCGGGTGAACGCTGGCCGGGCATCGACGAACTGCTGCCGCTGGTGGATGTGTTGGTGGTGGCGCGGCGCTTTGCCCAGGAATACACGGGCGAATCCGAACCGCAAGCAGCCGGCCCGGCTTTATTGGCCGCCTATCGCCCGCGACTGGTGGTCATCACCGATGGCGAAAACGGCGCCTGGTATTGGGATGATGAGCGACATTGGCATCAGCCCGCCTTCCCGGTCGAGGTCGTCGACACCACCGGCGCCGGCGATGTCTTTCACGGCGCTTTTCTCTACGCCCATCTGCAAGGCTGGCCGCCGCCACGCAGCCTGGCCTTCGCCGCCGCCGCTGCTGCGCTCAAATGCCGGCAGCTAGGCGGACGGGCCGGCGCGCCCACCCGCGCCGAAGTCGAACGCCTTCTCGCCAGGCGCAGCCCGGCCTGAGGACGTGACCCCTGTGATCGGAGCTTCGTCCCGCCATGATCGAGATCGTCAGCGAATTCATCATCAAGCCCAAGGCCCAGGCCGAATTCGAGCTGAGCTATGGCCCCGGCGGCAGCTGGAGCCGGCTTTTCGCCCGGCAACCGGGCTTCAGGGGCATGAGCGTGCTGCGCGAGACGGCAAACCGCCAGCGATACCTGGTGATCTTTAGTTTCCGCTAAGTGCTGACGTGACAAAGGCGGCTGGATGGTTCATGATTGCAGGAAACCATTCCCACAAGCTCCTGCAAGGAGAGAACCATGCCAACCGCCGTACGAGAGACTATACAAGT
>JAIBAP010000044.1 GCA_019695115.1 Caldilineales bacterium
TCCCCCATTTGTGTCATTCAACTTCGCCAGCATTTACTGGCGGGCAATGAACCTGCGATCCAATCTGTGTTTCCCCCATTTGTGTCATTCAACTTCGCCAGCATTTACTGGCGGGCAATGAACCTGCGATCCAATCTGTGTTTCCCCCATTTGTGTCATTCAACTTCGCCAGCATTTACTGGCGGGCAATGAACCTGCAGATCCAATCTGTGTCCCCCCCATTTGTGTCATTCAACCTTGCGATGCGCCCGCCGCCACCACACCCCCACCGGATACCCCACCATCTTCGCCACATCGCCCACCACGCGGATGACGGGCGGCAGCAAGAGCGTGTAGAACTTCTCGATCGGGGTCAGCAAGCGGCCCGCAGCCAGGGGGCGCCGCCAGAGCCGGAACAGGCGGCGGTAGGGCCGGGCGCAATAGGCGGCAAAGCTCAGCAGCGCGGCCAGCCAGAAAACGGGGTGAACCAGCCCGCCCAGCGCGACCAACAGCGGCGCCGCCGCCAGATAGGTGACATAACGGATGGCATGTCGCTGGCGCCAGAGATCGGCCTTGCCATCGCCGCGGCTATAGCGATAGTACTGCCGGAAGAAGGCCCGTAGCGACCCGCGCGGCCGGAAATGGGCCACGGCATCCGGCGCCCAACCGAAACGCCCGTACTGCGCCCGCAACGCCAAGTCGAAGACCAGGTCTTCGCAATAGTCCAACCACTCAGGATAGCCGCCGACGCTTTCCCAGGCCGCTTTTCGCATGGCCAGGGAGCGGCTGGAGGGCAGGAAGGCGGCCGAGTCGATCTCGTCGGCCATCGGCAGCACCGTCGCCCCCATCGCCACCTCGAACGCCGTCGCCGGGTCGGCCTCGAACCAGCCGGAGACCACCATCACGGTCGGGTCATCCACCAGCGGCCGGGTGATGGCCTGAAGCCAGCCCGGCTCCAGCCGCACGCCGGCATCGCACAGCGCCAGAATATCCCCACCAGCAGCGGCGATGGCCAGGTTGCGCCCGCGTGAGATGTTGGCCCCCGGCTCGACCAGGACGCGCAACGGCAGCCTGTCTGCATAGGCCAGCAACTGCGCCACCGTGTCGTCGGTCGAACCGCCATCCACGACCACGATCTCATCAGGGGGCAGAGTCTGGGCTGCCAGGCTGTCCAGCAGCCTCCGGATGGCAGCGCCTTCGTCGAAAACGGTGAGGATGAGGGAGATCATGGCCGGTCAGGGCCGAAACCCGAGCGTCTTCCCGCGCCGGCCGGGTTGCGACCACACGAGATTATCCCGCGCCAAGACGCCCGAAAGCCTGTTTGCGGCCGTCGGGCGTCTGCTCGAAGTCCGTCTACCGGTTTAGTACCAGTCTTTGCCGCCGCGACGGTCGCGTCCGCCGCCGCCGCTGCTGCCGCTGCTGCCGCGCCGATTGTAACCGCCGCCGCTGCCGCCGCTGCCGCCGCCGCGCCGTTCATAGCCGCCGGAGCGATTGTTGCCGTAGGTGCGGGGGCGCTCTTCGCGCGGGCGGGCGACATTCACGGTCAGATTGCGCCCGCTCAACAGATAGCCATTGTACTGATTGATCGCCTGCTCGGCCTCTTTCTGGCTTCCCATTGCTACGAAGGCAAAACCTTTCGATCGATTCGTATCGCGGTCGCGGATCAACTCGACCGACACCACGCTGCCGGCCTGCTCGAACAACTCCCGTATTTCTTCTTCGGTGGTGGCGTACGAGAGGTTGCCAACGTACAACTTTACTTCCATGCTAATGCGTCTCCTTGTGGCCGATGGGGCCAGTGCTGAAAAATGCCGCCAACCCAGCGATGGCTGACGGCGCGTCTCACGCGAAATCAGTTGTGAGGATGGGATCAGTATAACACACGGCCCAACTCTAACAAAACGCCAATGTTGCGTCAACGCTGGACTAACACTGGCGGTGTTGAATCAAGGTTGTGAGCGGTCAACACCCTCACCCCTCACTGACTACCCAATTTCACCTTCTATCCCTCACCCTTGTTGGAGGCAACCCAATGCGACTCATGCTCCGTCGTGACCCCCTTTATCGTGACCTTTCCCGCGAGATGGCCGCCTGGCGCGGGGCCATGGACAGGCTGTTCGATGACACCTTCGAACGCCCCAATCTCTGGAACCAGCCGGCCGCCTGGACTCTGCCGCTGGATGTGGCCGAGACCGCCGAAAACTTCGTGATCAAGGCCTCCCTGCCCGGCGCCAACCCCGACAACTTCGAGATCACCCTTGCCGACAATGTCCTCAACATCAAGGCCAAGATCGACGAGACCAAAGATTTCGAGGAAGGCCAGTATCACCTGCGCGAGCGCCGCTTCGGTAGCTTCGAGCGCAGCCTCTCGCTGGCGGCTCCTGTCAACGCCGATGGCATCGTGGCCGACTATGCGGACGGCGTGCTGACCCTGAATGTGCCCAAGGCTGAGGAAATCAAGCCCAAGCGCATCGCCATCAGCGCTCGCTCCAACTGATCCTCACCTCCCACCCGTTCCCACCTTCCCCTTCTCGCCCTGGCCCGGTCTCCTGACCGGGCCAGTCTTTTTCTCGCGTTACTCCCCTCGCCCCCTTTCGCGTCCTTCGCGGATCACCCCCCCCTTCGCGGATCACCCCCCATTCTCCACCCGGATCGGCCGCACGTACTCCTGATAATTGCCGTTGCCGTCCACCACCCGCAAGCGTAGCACATGCTCGCCGTTGGCGATGCGCCTGGTATTGAAACGCGCCATCAGCGCCGAGGCCGGCACCGTTCGGCGGCCTGTGGCCACGAACACCGCTTGTTCGGGGTCGCCGTTCACCAACACATCGATCTGCCACTTGCTGAAATCGTCGGCGTTGGCGACGCCGTGGATCTCGATCACCCCTTCCACCAGGGCGTTCTTCTTCGGCGTGGTGAAGCCATTGGCGGCCACGGGGCGGGGCAGGGGCGCGCCGGGGTTGGCGGTGACGATCGGGAGCAGATACTCGTCGAAATTGCTGTCGGTGTGCACCACGCGCAGCCGCAACACCTGCGGCCCATTGGCGAAATACTGCGTGTCCACCGCCCCCAGGTTGCGTTCGTCCTCAGCCTGCGACCGCGAGGTCGCGATCGAGAAGGCTTGCTTGGGGTCGCCGCCGGGCAACAAATCGAGCTGCCACCTCAGGAAGTCGGCATCGGCCGCCACCCCGCGAATGCGCACCGTGCCCTTCACCTTTTCGCCGACTTTGGGCGCAAAGATGCCGTTGGCCGCGGCTATCGTTGGCCTGGTTGGGGCGTCGGCAGCCGCCGTCAGTGGGTTGGCGAAGGCGACGGTGCGGAAGAACTCGTCGTAGTTGCCATCCTGTCGCACCACGCGCAGCCGCAACTGGTGCTGGCCGTTGGGGTAGGGCGTGGAATCGAACTTCGTCAGGACGGCCGCCGCCGGCGTCTGTTCGCTCCCCACCGCCAGCGCCGTGGCCTGGTGCGGCTTGCCGTCCAGCAGCAGGTCGAGCTGCCATTTTTGGAAGGCGGGATCGGACGCGACCCCGGCCACCTCGACCATCCCCGCCAGGGTGGCGCCCTCGGCCGGGCTGGTGATGCCATTGTCGGGCGCCTGGGCCAGAACCGTGGTCGAGACGCCAGCCGCAAGCAGGCTGATCGCAAGCAGGACGAGCGAGAAAAGGGTGACGAGTTTGTTTGTCATCGGGGAATCTCTCCGCAGGGAAAACAGCAACGACGCTCGCTCGAGCGAGGCATCGTTGCTTGAGACGTTTGTTGGCTGCCTACCGGGACGGGTGCGGCCGGGTTTCGCGCCGGCCCAACCGCCGCCGCCTCCCTCGTTCAGCCGGCCAGCAGCAGATACGGCTCCTCGATCATCGCCTTGATCGCCTGCAAGAAGCGGGCGGCCGGCGCGCCATCCACCAGGCGGTGGTCGAACACCAGGCTCAGCGTCCACATCTGCCGGGCGACGATCTGGCCCTCGCGCACAACCGCTTTGGCGGCGATGCGGCCCACGCCCAGGATGGCGGCCTCGGGCAGGTTGATGACCGGGGTGAAGGCATCGACTTCGAACGGCCCCAGGCTGGTGATGGTGAAGGTGCCGCCGCTAAGGTCATCGGGCAGCGCCTTGCCCTGTCTGGCGCGCTCGGCCAGCGCCCTGAACTCCTGCCCGAACTGGCGCAGGCTTTTTTGGTCGGCGTTGCGGATGACCGGCACCAGCAGCCCGCGCTCGGTGTCCACGGCCATGCCCAGGTTTACGGCTGCCATCTGTTCGATGGCATCGGCGGTCAGGCGGGCGTTCATGGTAGGGAACTGGCGCAGGGCCACGGCCACGATCTTGCCCAGGAAGTCGTTGTAGCCAGGCGCAAAGCCCCAGCTTTCGCTCACGCGCGCCTTCAGTCGCTCGCGCATGGCCACGAATTCGGTCGCATCGGCCTCCATCACCAGCGTCACGCGGGCGGTGGTGTGGACGCTGGCCGCCATGCGCTCGGCGATGATGCCGCGAATGCCTTTCAGCGGGATGCGGGCCAGGACGTCGGCGGGTGGAGCCGGCGGGGACGGCGGGGCAATTATTGGCGGCGCCGGCGCTGGGGCGGGCGGCTGCGCGAGGGGCGGCTGTGCAGGGCGGGCGGCCATCTCGACATCGCGGCGGGTGACGCGGCCGCCCGGCCCGCTCCCCACCATCTCATCTGCGTCCAGCCCGGCTTCTGCGGCCAGCCGGCGGGCGACGGGGGTGAGGCGCGGGCGCCGGTCGAGAAAATCGAGCACGTCGCGTTCGAGGATGCGGGCGGCCGCCTCGGTTCCGGGCACTTGCGGGCCGCTGGCTGCCACCTTGCCCAGATCGACGCCCTTGCGTCCGGCCAGGCTGCGCGCCCGCGGCGAGGCGAAGGCCGGCCCTACCACCGGGGCGGCGGCTTGTGCGGGCGCGGTCGGCGGCGCGGTTGGCGCTACGGCCGGCGCCGCGGCTGGCATCTCTAGGGCGGCAGCGGCCCCGCCGCCGGCAAAGGCCTCCTCCGCCGCCCCGATGCTGGCGACCACACTCAGGACCGGCAGCACATCGCCTTCTTTGACCGGGCCGAAATGGACGAAGCCCTCGCTGGGCGCTTCGACGGCGAAGACGGCCTTATCGGTTTCGATGTTGAGGATCTCCTGACCCTTGCGCACCGGCGAGCCATCGGCCACCAGCCATTGGCCCACCGTGACTTCTTCGACGGTTTGTCCTAGTTTGGGGATGAAGACGTGTTCTGACATGGTTTTGGGCGGGGTGCGTGGTGCGTGAAATGTGAAACGTGAGGCGTGAAGCGTGAAGCGTGAAGCGTGGTGCGTGGTGCGTGGTGCGTGGTGCGTGAAATGTGAAACGTGAGGCGTGAGGCGTGGGGCGGGGTGCGGACGGCGGGCGGAACCCGGAACCCGGAACCCGGAACCCGGAACCCGGAACAAGAATCAAACTGCAACGACTGTGATCCCCATCCCGCGCACTCGTTCCACGAACTCCGCCGGCGCGTCGGCAGCGGTGATGATGTGGTGGACGGCGGCAAGGGGGGCGAAGGAGGCAAAGCCAACGCGTCCCCATTTGGTCGCATCGATGACGGCGATCACCTGCCGGCAGCGCGCCGCCATCGCCGCCTTCACATCGGCCTCCTCCGCGCTGACATCGGTCAAGCCTTCCGCCAGACTGAGGCCGTGCGCGCCGAAGAAACCCTTCTGGATGTTGTAGCCTGCCAGCACTTCCAGGCCATCGACGCCGATCAGCGAGGCTGTTTCCCGGCGCAGGCGGCCGCCCGGCACCACCACCGTCAGATCGGGCGAGGCCATCAACTCCTGCACGATGGCAATGCTGTTGGTGATCACCGTCACCTGGCGGTGCTGGCGCAAGCGCATGGCAATGGCCAGGGCCGTGCTGCTGGTGTCCAGAAAAACGGCGTCGCCATCGTCGATCATGGCGGCGCCGGCGACGCCGATGCGCTCCTTGGCCAGCGCCTGCTGTTGCCGACGCAGCGCCAACGAAAGCTCGGACGCCAGCCGATTGGCCGGGATCGCCCCGCCGTGCGTGCGTACGAGCAGATTCTGCTCGGCCAGCGCCTGCAAATCCTGCCGGATCGTCACTTCCGAGACGCCAAACAACCGGCTCAGCTCCGCCACCGTCACCCGCCCCTCGCGGTTGGTGCGGTTGAGGATTTCGTGTCGCCGTTCCGGCACGGTCATGTCGTTCAGCATGTGGGCCTGCTCTGCGCCTCCGTCTTGCATCCTGTTGGTTTCGATTGCTTTTGCTTACTTTCATTCTAGAGCATTCCGAAAGCAATGTCAAGCAGACTGGCCATCGAGAAGGGTGATCTCGCCCGTACTGCCATCGACGCGCACCCGCTGCCCGGTTGTCAGGCGGGTGGTGGCCTGGCGGATGCCGACGACGGCCGGGATGCCGTACTCGCGCGCCACCACCGAGCCATGCGTCATCATCCCTCCCACCTCCATCACCAGCCCCGCCGCCGCCAGGAACAACGGCGTCCACGACGGGTCGGTGCCGGGGCAGACCATGATCTCGCCCGCTTGGAGGCCAGCCTGGTGCGGGTCGAGCACCACGCGCACCCTGCCCTCCACCACGCCCGGCGACACCGGGCTGCCGGTGATCACCCCCTCGGCCCCGCCGGCGGCCGCATCTACGCCCTCGTAGAACGCCCGGCCATCGCTCAGCAGCAGCCGGGGAATCTGTTTGCGCCGCCATTCGCGCTCGGAGGCGGCGCGATGGCCGGCGATGATCTCTCGCCACGGGCGCTGCGCTCCCGCGGCCAGGGCCGCCAGATCATCCCAAGTTAGAAAGAACAGATCGTCGGCCCGTTCCACCGCCCCCTGCGCGGCCAACTTCTCGCCCTCGATCAGCAGCCTGGCCCGGAAGATGCCGGAGATGTTGATGATCGTCCATTTGGGCAGCTCGCGCAGCCCGGCGATGGCCCGCGTCCGGCCAGCGGCCATGTGCGCCAGCGCCGCCTTCAGCCGGCCGAACCGCCGGCGACGCAGCCCGGCGGCCAGACGGTCTGTCGCAGCCTGCGCCGCCGCCGCCCCGCGCCCGAAGACGGCGTCGGGCGCCTGGGCCGGGTCGGTGATGCTCAGGTAGCTCTGCAACGCCTGCATCACCGGCGTCGGATCCTCGCGCCAGCGCCGGCGGCCCATGTCGATCTCCGCCAACCCGCGCACCCCATAGCGGGACATGAAGCGCCCGATCGCCGTTTGGGCGGCGTCCGGCAGCCGCCCCGCCTGATAGCGCGCCGCCAGCTCCGCCGCTGCGCCCGCCTGCATGACCGCCAGGCTTTCTGGATCGGCGCGGATGGCCAGCGCGGTCTGCCAGAGCGCCAGGTCCATCTCGGTGGTGACATTGTGCGGCATGCCGCGCGTCACCTCCAGGGCGGCCTGGCGGCCTTCGGGCAGCTCCCGGCTCAGGCGCAGCAGCAGATACAGCGGGGCCATGCCGGCGGCGATGCGCGGAATGATAGCCGGGAAGATGGTGATGAAGGTCTTGCTCAGGAAAACCTCGGCCGTGGCCAGGACATCGGCCAGGCTTTCGGCCTGATCGATGTCGGCCTGAGCGCGGGCGATGGCGTCATCGACGATCTTCCACACCGTCCGGCGGCTGGATGCGGGCGCGAGCAGTGAGTAGAACAGCCGCGCCCAGATGCCGGCCGCAAAGTGCGCCAGCTTGAAGAGGGTGCTGAGCCGCGGTCGCGAGTGTTGCACCGCCAGCCGCGGGTCGTCCACCACGGCCGCCAGGGCCAGGCCGGCGCTCGGCTCGATGACGCTGAGGATATTGTGGATGAGGGTGCGGCCGCGCGGGTGGCGGACGAGGCCGGTGATGTCGGCAAACAGCCGCTCACCCGCCGTCAACACCACCTGCTGGCTGGCGAGGGTCTCATGGCGGCCAAAGATCGCCATCATGCTCACGATCAGCTGCGGGACGATGTCGCGGCCCAACGGCGTTAGCGGGTCGAGCAGGCCCTGCATGGCCCCGAACGAAGCCATCACCCGCAGTGGGTCGGGGCCGAGGCCAGCGGGCAAAGGGTAGAGCGAGGTGATCGGCCGGGCCTGGAGCAGGTAAAGCCGGCCATCGGCCCAGGCCCATTCGATGTCCTGCGGCTCGCCCTGATAATGACCCGCCACCTGCTGGCCCAGCTCTGCCAGCTGGAGGATAGCAGCGTCGCCCAGGGCCGGGCGGTCGGCGCTGGACTCGGCCACGGTGCTGGTTCCGCCCCCAGCCTGACCACGGATGGAGAGGGCTTTGGCCCCCAGCGTTTTCTTGTCGATGCGCCCGGCGCGCACATCGACCACGTAATGATCCGGCTCGACCAGCCCCGACACCAGCGCCTCGCCCAACCCCACCGTGGCATCGATGACCGTTTCGCCCCGCAAGCCGGTGAGCGGGTTGGCCGTGAACAGCACGCCTGCTGCCTCGCTCTGCACCATGCTCTGCACGACCACAGCCAGGGCCACGTCGTCGGGGGCGATGCCGTTGCGGGCGCGGTAGCCGATGGCTCGCGCCGTCCACAGGCTGCCCCAACAGCGCCTGACCGCCGCCAACAGGGCCTCGGCGCCGAGGATGTTGAGGTAGGTGTCCTGCTGGCCGGCAAATGAGAGGTCGGGCAGGTCTTCGGCGGTGGCCGAGGAGCGCACGGCGACGGCAGGGCGACCCAACTCGACATAAGCATCGACGATGGCGGCGGCGATGTCATCCGGGAGGGCGCTGGCGTCGAAGCGGGCGCGGATGGCGGCGGAGGCGGCCTGGAGTGCGTCGGGGTCATCGGGCCGGGCCGCGGCCAGGGCGGCGAGGATGTCGGCTTGCAGGTTGTGGGCGGCGACGAAGGCGCGATAGGCGGCGGTGGGGATGAGGAAGCCGCCGGGGACGGGAAAGCCAGCGCCGGCCAGTCGGGCCAGGTTGGCGCCCTTACCGCCGACGTTTTCCAGTGTGGCGGCAGGGCTGGCAAGGGGGAGCGCCCAGGGGGTTGGCATCATGGCAGTTCTTCACAGAGGGTGGGCGGGTTGGGTGGGTGGGCGGATTGCTGGGACGAGGGGAGGATGGGCGGATTACTGGGATGGGCGGATTGGGCGGATTGGGTGGGTGGGCGGATTGCCGGGATGGGCGGATGGTGGGGGGGCCGTCTGGCGGTTGGAATCATGGCAGTTCCTCACAGACAGAGGCCAGAATAGCGGGGGCGGGAGGGCGTGTCAAATGTGGTGCGACTTGTCCCCCAAAACTTGCCAGGCTGCCGGCAACCGGGTATACTAGCTTCTGCCGTCGGGGCGTAGCGCAGCTCGGTAGCGCGCTTGAATGGGGTTCAAGAGGTCGGGCGTTCAATTCGCCCCGCCCCGACCACCGGGGCCGATGGACAAGAACCATCGGCCCCTTTTTCTACCCCAACTCCCACCTCTGTGCATCGGTGTAGATTCACAGTGAACCCGACCTTCCTGCATCGCGACGAACAACTCTGGCTCCAGCTTCTGGCAACCATGCCGGATGAAGACCGGGGCCTGCTTGAGCGAACCACGGCGGCGCTGCCTCTGGCGGCCGACCTGACGCGCTCGGATGTTTTTCTGCTGGCCCTGCTGGGCGAGGACGGATTCGGCGTCGTCATCCATGCCCGACCGCATTCGATGGCCACGCTCTATCCCGATAGCCCGGTCGGCCACCGCTATGGCAGCGACGAACGCCCGTGGCTGTGGTCGGCGGTGCGGTCGGAGCAGCGGTGGGCGCGGGTCGAACCGGAGGTGCCAGACCAGCGCCCGGAGATGGGACAGGAGGTGTGGCCGGTGGTGGGCACAGGCCGGCGCTCGCTGGCGGCGATGGTGGTGTACACCAATGTCATCGAACGCGAGCGACACCGGCGACGGGATCCATCCTTCCAGCGAGCGCTGCATCGCCTGCTGACCACCGTCGCCGCCGGTCAGTTGGCGGGGGTGGAGGTGGTGCCACCGTTCGAGGAGCAGGATGGCATTCTTTTTGTCGATCACCAGGCCCACTACCGCTACCTGAGCGGGCAGGCCAACAATGTCTATCGGCGCCTGGGCTATCTGGACGATTTGCGCGGCCGCTCGTTGGACGAAGTGGCGGCCGGCGACCTGGAACTGGTGCAGAAAGCCTGGCAGAGTCAGGGCTGCGAGTTTGCCGAAGGCGTGGTGCGCGGGCATATCGTCCAGCGCAGCGCCATCCCCCTCTTCGGCCCGCCCGACCTGACGCCCTGGGAATGGCTGAAGGGCCGGCGCCCGAGCAATCGCTACGGCGCCCTGGTGATCGTCAAGGATGTGACCGAGGAGATCGCACAGGAGCGGGAACTGAAGGTCAAGGCCGTCATGATCAAGGAGGTGCATCATCGCGTCAAGAACAACTTGCAGATGTTGGTCTCGATCATGCGGATGCAGGCCCGCCGCGCCTTCACCGACGAGGCGCGTTCACTGTTGTACGAGTCGATCAACCGCATCCTCAGCATGTCGGCCATCCACGAATCGCTCTCGGAGGGCGAGGACCAGGTGCTGAACCTGCGCGATGTGGCCCAGCGGATGATGCGGCATCTGCAACAGAGCGCGGTTGGCCCGGCGCGTGACATCCGTCTGTTGGTCGAGGATGCGGACGATGTCTTCTTGCCCACCAACAAGGCTACCGCCTGCGCCCTGGTGATCAACGAGTTGGTTCTCAATGCCCTCAAGCATGGTTTTCACGAGGAGCTGGGCGGCCGCGTGGCTGTCGTCATCCACGATCGGGGACAGAGCGTCGAGATCAGGGTGGTGGACAACGGCCACGGTCTGCCCAAAGAATTCTCGCTCGAATCGGAGACCAGCCTGGGGCTTGACATCATTCGCACCTTAGTGCAGGATGATCTCAAAGGTACTTTCGAATTGATCTCTCGACCTCAGTCTGGCGCTCAGGCGGTGGTCTGTTTTCCCAAAACGAGCAGCGGAGGCCCAGTATGAGCCAGCCCACTTCCCCCAAACGACGACGAATCATTATTTGCGACGACGAATCGATCATCCGCCGCGATTTGCGCGAGATGCTGACCAACCAGGACTATCTGGTGGTAGGCGAGGCCGCCGAGGGCCAGGCGGCGGTGGAGATGGCCCGCAAACTCAGGCCCGACCTGGTGATCATGGATATCCGCTTCGAGGGCGAGAACTTCGACGGCATCGACGCCGCCCGGATGCTGACCGAAGAAGGCATCGCCCCGGTGCTGCTGCTCAGCGCCTATAGCCAGCGCGACCTGGTGGAACGGGCGCGCAACGCCGGCGTGGTCGGCTATCTGGTCAAGCCTTTCACCGAGGCCGACCTGCCGCCCGCCATCGAGACGGCGTTGGCGCGCTTCGAGGAGTTCGATTCGGTGCGAAAGCAGGCCGCCGACCTCAAAGACGCCCTGGAAACGCGCAAGCTGGTGGATCGGGCCAAGGGGCTGCTGATGGACATGCGCGGCATGTCCGAGGCTGAGGCCTTCCGCCGCATCCAGAAGCTGTCGATGAACTATCGCAAGCCCATGCGCGAAGTGGCCGAAGCCATCATCCTCGCCCAGCAGATCAACGCCGGCGAATGAAGCTCGACGAACTGCAAGCAAACTGGGATAAGTTCGGCGCCACCGACCCGTTGTGGGGCATCCTGGCCTGGCCCGACAAGAGCGAGAACCGTTGGCAGATCGATGAGTTCTTCGCCACGGGCGTGGCCGAGATCGACGGCGTGCTGGCCTATGTCGAGGGCCTGGGCCTGCCCTTGCGCCGGGGCGCGGCCCTGGATTTTGGCTGCGGCGTCGGCCGGCTGAGCCAGGCTCTGGCCGGCCGTTTCCAGACGGTGGTCGGGGTGGACATCAGCCCGGCCATGATCGAGCTGGCCGGGCGCTACAATCGCTTCCCCGACCGCTGCCACTACCGGCTCAACGCCCGCGACGATCTGAGCCTGTTCGAGGGGGGCCGTTTCGATTTCATCTACTCGAACATCACCCTCCAACACATGCAGCCTCGCTACAGCCGCGCCTACATGGCCGAGTTCCTTCGCCTCTTGGCCCCCGGCGGCGTGCTCGTGTTTCAGATCCCCAGCCGGGGCAAGCGCTGGCAGCAGAACGTCTTGCAGCCGCTCAAGCCCACGCGCCTCTTCCGTTTCTACCAGCGCCTGCGCTACGGCGATCGCCCGATCATGTCGATGTACGGCACCGAGAAGACGCGGGTTCTAGCCTGGTTGGGCCAGCACCGCGGCCGGGTGGTGGATGTGCAGCCGGACGACAGCGCCGACAGCCAGTGGTATAGTTTCCGCTATTGCGTCGTCAAAGAGCCAGACGCTCCAGCTCTTCAAGACCTCAAGGGTCGATAAGCACACCCATGCGCACCGTCCGTTACTCCGTCCTCATGCCCATTTTCAACGAGGCCCGCACCCTGCGGGCGATCGTGGCTCATGTGCGGACGATGGCGGAGTTGGAGATGACGATCATGCCCCTGGCTTCGGAATCGACCTCCGAGCAGGTGCGGTTGATCCAGGAGATCATCGCCGTCGATGACGGTTCGGGCGACGAAAGCGCCGCCATCCTGGCGGACCTCGAGGCCGCGGGCTATCTGCGGGCCTTCTTTCACCGTCAGAACCAGGGCAAGGGCGCGGCGGTGCGCACTGCCCTGGCACAGGCCAGCGGCGACATCGTCCTCATCCAGGATGCCGACCTGGAATACGACCCGCGCGACTACCCCCTCCTGCTGCAGCCCATCCTCGAAGATCGCGCCCGGGTCGTCTACGGCTCGCGCTTTCTCGGCGGCCCGCGCAAGGCTATGTATTTCCGCAATATGTTGGGAAACAAGCTCTTGACGCTGATCACGAACCTTCTGTACGATTCCATTCTTACCGATATGGAGACGTGCTACAAGTGTTTTCGCCGCGAAATCCTGGCCGGCGTCCCCTTGCACGCCCGTCGCTTCGAGTTGGAGCCTGAGATCACGGCCAAGATCCTGAAGCGCGGCCATCGCATCTACGAGGTGCCCATCAGCTATGCCGGCCGCGAATATCAAGAGGGCAAGAACATCAGCTGGCGCGACGGTTTCCCGGCGGTGTGGGCGCTGATCAAGTATCGCTTCGTGGACTGAGACCATGCAGGCGGAGCGAGTGGCCGGCGCGGGCATGGCCTGGCAGCCGGGGCAAGCGGGAGCCATTCTCGGGCGCAGGCTGCGGGCCAGGCGGGCGTTGGCAACGGCGGGCTGGCTCGTCGGCTGGCTGGCGGTCGGGGCTGGTCTGCGTGGGTGGTCGTCGGGGCGCTTTCCGCTGCGCGAGGACGAGGCCCTGTATGCCTTTTGGGCGCGGCTGATTTCGTCCGGCCTCGACCCGATGTTGGAGCGGGTGGCGGTGGACAAGCCGCCTTTCTTCCTCTATGCGCTGGCCCAGTTTTTCACCTGGTTCGGGCCGAGCGAGGCATCGGGGCGCTTGCTCAGCCAGATCGCCTCGTTTTTGTCAATCTTCCTGGTTGGGGCGCTGGCCTGGCGGATGTATGGCCGGCGCACGGCGATGGTGGCCCTGCCATTGGCGGCGCTCTCGCCCTTTGCCATCAGCTTCGCCCCCACCCTCTACACCGACCCGACTCTGACGGCCTGGTTGCTGCTGGCCCTGCTGGCGGCGTCGCTGCGCCGTGGCCGCGGGCTGGGTTGGCGCCTGGCTTCGGGTCTGCTGGCGGGGCTGGCCCTGGGCATGGCCTTCGACACCAAACAGAACGCGCTGCTTTTCGTGCCGCTGGTGCTCGGCGCGCTGGTGGTCGCGCAAGGGATCGGCAGCTCTCCGACCCGGCGTCTCCTCGCCGTCGCGCTTTCGTTTCTCGCCGCCGCCGCTGCTTTTTACTTCATCTGGTTCAAGGTCTGGCAGTGGGACGGCTGGCGGGTGCTGCCGGCCGAGATCCCCAGCTTTTGGGAGCAGGCGTGGCACACCTATGGCGGCTTGCGGCTGACATCGCCCGGCGAATGGCCGGGGCGAATGGCGGCCTGGGCGGGGGTGTGGCGCTGGCTGGGCGGCGGTTGGCCGGGGACGCTGGTGCTGGCCGGGCTGGCGGGCGCGGCGGCGGGGGCCAGTCTGCGGGCGGTTCGCCGGCGGGGGGCCGGGCCGGGCCATGCCTTCGATCTCCTGCTGGCCGGCTTCAGCCTGGCCTACTTGTTGGCCCATGTCGCCTTCACTTTCCAGCCCTGGGACCGCTATCTGCTGCCGCTGGCGCCGTTGCTGGCCTTGCTGGCGGCGCGCGGGCTGGTGGCCGTGTGGCAGGCGCTGGGCCGACGACCTGGCTTGCGCCTGGCGGTCGTGGCCGGTCTGGCGGCGGTCTTCGTCGGGGGCGCGGGTCTGGCGGCGGCGGCCCGCATCCCGGTGGGCGGCGACCACGGCGGCTGGAGCGGGATCGAGGCCGTCGCCCGCTATTTGCAGCAGGTCGTGCCCGACCAGCGCGGGGTGTTGTATCAGCGTTGGGAGGGCTGGCACTGGAACTGGTATCTATGGGATGGGCCGCATGGCCGCGTCTACTGGGCCAATCCTGAGATGTTGGTGGATGACCTGCGCCCGGATCCCACCGGCTACCAACGCTTCGTCGTCTTCCCGGCCTGGCACGATGACGAGCGCCCGGCCCTGGCCGCTGCCCTGGCCCCGCTCGGCCTGCGTCTTGCCCCCCGGCTGGTGGTGCGCGACGGGGCGGACGGGCCAGCGCGCTTCACCGTCTATCAGATCACCGCCAGGGAGGGAGAATGAGGGCCGGTTTCGTCAGGCGATACGGGCGCGACCTCCTGGCCGTGATGTCGCTGGCGGCGCCCATTCTGTTCGTCTATGGCCGGGTGCTGTTCACCAACCTGGTCCCCGCCTCTGGTGACTTTTTGTCCTATTACGCGCCCTACTGGGACTATATCAACGATGCCCTGCGGCAGGGGCGGTTGCCGCTGTGGAACCCGCTCTTGTTCGCCGGCGCGCCGCTGCTGGCCAATCCGCAGACCTCGTTGTTCTATCCCCTGCGCTGGCCGTTCGCCCTCCTCCCGGCCGAGCAGGGCCTTGTCGTTTGGGCCGCCCTTCATGCCTGGCTGACCGGGGCCTTCACCTACGCCCTGGCGCGGCGGGCCGGTCGGGTGGGGCGGGGGGCGGCGTGGACGGCGGGGCTGATTTTCGCCCTCAACGGCTGGGCCGCCGGGCTGCTCGGCCATCCCAACCGTTGGGCCACCCTGCCCTGGCTGCCGGCGGCCCTGTGGCTGTGGGAGCTGCGCCCCGCCCGGCCGGGCTGGGGATGGCGTTGGCGGCGGTGGCTGGCGGCGAATGCCGTCGTCTGGGCGCTGGCCCTCCTGGCCGGTCACTCCCAGACCTTCTACAACCAGGCTCTGATCGTGGCCGCCTGGGCGCTGGCCCCGGTCGCCGGGAAAATGGCGGTCAGCCGGCGCCACGGCCATTTTCGCTCTTCCTGGCGCCGCCATGCCGCCTGCCTGCTGGAAGTCGTCCTGCCGCTGGCCGCCATCGCCCTGCTTGCGCTCGGCCTGACGGCCATCCAGCTCCTGCCCACGCTGGAATTGGCCGGGCTTTCGTTCCGCAGCGGCGGGCTACCCTACCGCGACCACGCCGCCATGAGCCTGCCGCCCTGGCGTCTGGGCTTCAGCCTGCTGCCGCACTTTGCCCGCGATCTAGGCCGGGCGCTGGGCACCGATGCCTACGGCGAGTGGGTGGGCTATGTGGGTTGGGCGGGGTTGGCCCTGGCGCTAGTGGGGCTTGGCGCTGCCGGGGCGAGGCGCTGGCGCTGGCAGGCGGGGCTGCTGGCGCTCACCGGCCTTCTCCTCAGCTTTGGCGCCTACAACCCGCTGGATTACCTGCTCTATGGGCTGATGCCGGGCTGGAACCTGTTCCGGGCGCCCTCGCGCTGGCTGGAAGCGACGATGCTGGGGATGGCCCTGCTGGCCGGGCTGGGCGTCCACCGGCTGCTGGGAGAGTGGCGGCCGGCCTGGCCCCGCCCGCTCCGCCGGAGGACCCAGGCGGCCGGCCTCACCCTGGCGCTGGGGCTGGCGAGCCTGGCCGTCCTCACCCGGCCCAACCTGCCCACCCTGGCGGCCTGGGCCGGGACGCTGCTGCTCCTCGGCGCTTGCTTCTTTCTCCTGGCCCACGGCCGGCGCTGGGCGGTGGGCTTGCTCGTGGCCATCCTGCTGCTGGAATTGTACGGCGGCAGTTGGGCCTTGCCCGTGCAGCATCCCACGGCGCCGCAGGCGCTGCGCTCGTGGCGCACCGCGCCCGCCCGCATCGCCGCCGAAGCGGCCGCTGCGCCCGATTGTCGTTTGCTCAGCCTCAGCCGCACCACCTACGACCCTGGCGACCTGGACGACCTGCGGCGCATCTACGGCCCATCGCTCGACGAGACCGGCTTCCGCGACCTGGTGGTGGCGACCAAAAACAAAGAGGTGCTGGCCCCCAACCTGGGCCTGGTCTTCGATCTGCCCTCGCTCGATGGCTTCGACGGCGGGCTGCTGCCCACGGGGGCTTTCGTCCGGGCGATGGGCTTGCTGCTGCCGCCCGACCAGGTGGTGGCGGATGGTCGCCTGCGCGAGCAGTTGCACGAAGTCCCCGACGCCCGCCTGCTCTCGCTTTTCCATGTCTGTTATCTGATCGTCGATAAGGATTTCGATGTCTGGCACGACGACGTTTATTACGACCTGGCCTTTGGCGAGCCGTTGGACGCCGCCCATCCCGACCTGGTTCTGACCGACCTGCCCGGCTTCCCGATCACGGCTGTTGGCCTGGTCAGCCATCTGGTGGGCGGGGCAGAACTGCCGGATGGCGCCGTGGTGGCCGAGCTGACGGCGACGATGAAGGACGGCAGGGCGGCCGTTTTGCCGATCCGAGCCGGGAAAGAGACCTTCGAGGGGGGCGATGGAGTTTCGGGCCTGGCCGGGCGCATCGTAGCGCCAGCCCACGGCCGTGATCTCCCGGCGGTGCGCTGGCGCTACGATGCACCCGGCCAGGATGCCATCGCCCGGCTACTGCTGCCATCGCCCGGGCTGCCGGCTGCGCTCCATCTCCGCCTCGTCCGGCCGGATGTGACCCTGTTCGTGCGCGGTCTGGCGGTGATCGATGACCAGAGCCAGGCCCACGCCACGCCGCCCGTCTCCCGCCACCCCTGGCAGCGCATCCACTCCGGCGATGTCAAGGTCTACCGCAATGATGGCGTCCTCCCGCGCGCCTTTCTGGTCCCCGCTGCCGAAATCAGCCCCGATGACGCCACCACGCTCGCCCGGCTGGCCGACCCTGGCTTCGACCCGACCCAAACCGTCCTCCTGTCCGAGGGCCGGCCTCTGGCTCCCACGCCCGGCGCGGCCCCTCCCGGTGCGGTGCAGATCGTTGCCAGCAGCCCCGAAAGCCTGCATCTCGATGTCCAGGCCGCGGCCCCGGCGGTGTTGGTGGTGGCGGATGCCTGGTATCCTGGCTGGGAAGCGACGGTGGATGGCGAGCGCGTCCCCATCGCCCGCGCCGACCTGCTGTTGCGCGGGCTGCCCCTCTCGGCCGGCCAGCACGTGGTGCGGCTGAGCTTTCGGCCGGCGTCGTTGCGGTGGGGGGCGGCGATCACGCTGGCGTCGGCGCTGTTGGTCGGGTTTCTGCTCTGGCGGCGCACTTGGCGGGGCGCTGCCCAGGCCGTATAATCCAGGCGGCCGGTTTTCACTTCCTCCACCCTCGGAGCCGCTCATGCGTCTGTTCAATCGCCTTATCACGATCCTGGTTCTGATCCTGATGCTCGTCTGCCTGGTCGCCCTGGCGCTTTCGCCCCAGGACGTGCTGGCGTTCGTGCAGCGGGCGCTGCTGAGTTTCTCGAATTTCCTGGTTGCGTTTCAGGCCAGGGACCCGCTCAACTTCAACATCGCCCGCGTGGCTGTCATCCTCGGCGCCCTGGTGGTGTTGCTGCCCCTGCTGCTGGCCGAGTTCCCTCGGCGCAAATCCGACCCGACGGTGCGGCTGCACACGGCCAGCGGCGAGGCCCAGGTGACGGCCGACAGTATCGCCCGCCGCCTGTCCTGGCATCTGGACCAGCTGGCGGATGTGATCTCGGTGCAGCCGGTGGTGCGTCCGCGCGGGGATCAAGTGGATGTGCTGCTGAATGTCGAGACCTCGCCGGCGATCGAGGTGCCGATGAAGACCGAAGAGGTGATGCTGGTGGCCCGCGAGGTGGTGCAGGATCGCATGGGGTTGAAGTTGGGCCGCCTGGAAGTGCGCATCCAGCACGCCGATTTCCCGCCCCTCTCCGCCTGATTGCCCTCGTCCGACCGGGCGCCTGCCTTGACTGCCGACCTCCCCGCCGCACCCCAGGCCCCGCTGCCTGAAGTCCAAACCGACCTGGACGACGCTCGCTTGCTGATGCTGACCGAGGCGTTGTTGTTCGTGGCCGGCGAGCCGACGCCGGTGGGGCGGTTGGCGACGGCGCTGGCTGTGGCGCCGGAGCGGGTGGAGGCGGCGCTGGAGCGTTTGACGCAGGGCTGCGAGGGGCGGGGGATGCGTCTGCAGCGGCACAGAGATGCCGTACAACTGGTCTCGGCCCCCGAAGCGGCCGACGCCATCGAGACTTTCCTGGGTCTGGACCTGACGACCAGGCTCTCGCGGGCGGCGCTGGAGACGCTGGCGATCATCGCTTACCGGCAGCCCGTGACCCGGCCGCAGATCGATGCCATCCGCGGGGTGAACAGCGACGGGGTGATGCGGACGTTGCTCAACCGGGGACTGATCGAGGAGGTTGGGCGGTTGGAGCAGGCGGGGCGGCCGATCTTGTACGGCACGACGTTCGAGTTTTTGCAGTATTTTGGGTTGAGTGGTCTGGCCGAGTTGCCGCCATTGGAGGAGGAGGCCATCGCCCAGATGGAGGCGCGGGCCGAGGCGGCGGAGCAGGGTCTGGCCCCGGCCGAGGGGCATGCCCCATCTCTCCCACTACTCCCCACCCTCCAGCAGATCTAGCAGCACTTGGGGCAGGCGCACGGGCCGGCCGGCGTGGGTGATGCAGATGTGGCGGGTGAAGCCGGTGACGAGGGTTTCGCCGCCGGCGTCGATGACTTCGTACTCCATCCTGATTTCCCGGCTTTTGACCTCGCCCACCCAGGTGCGGACGGTCACGAGTTGGTCGTAGCGGGCGGGGCGCAGGTAGCGGGCGCCGACCTCGACGACGGTGAGGTAGTAGCCCATGGCGGAGAAATCGGCGTAGCTGAGGCCGGCCTCTCGCATCCAGTCCGAGCGGCCGATCTCGAACCAGGGGATGGTGCGCGAGTGGTGGACGATGCCCATGGCGTCGGTTTCGGCGTAGCGGACGCGGAGGGGGCTGAGGCTGATGCGGGGCATGGGGAGGGAGGGGGAGAGGGGGAGAACAGTCAACAGTCAACAATCAACAGTCAACAATCAACAGTCAACAATCAACAGTCAACAGTCAACGGTCGAAGGGGTGGCAGGTGGCTGGCGATGGTTCGTTCTAGTCGGAGTTTGCCTTGAATGGAGCGAAGGGGCAAGTTCTGCCACTTGCCTATTTGCTAATTGTCCACTTGCCGTCTGCCACTTGTCTACTTGCGACTTGCGACTTGTCTACTTGCCTGCTTGTCTACTTGCCACCTGCGATCCTTCGTTTCACTCAGAGCCTGCCCTGAGCGGAGCGAAGGGACAAGCTCTGCCACCTGTCCACATGGCGTGGGTTGTTTGACAGGGTTTCGGGCTGGGGGCTATAATGGGGTGGTTGTGGCGGTTGGCGGCAGGGAATAAGGCCCACTAGCTCAATTGGCAGAGCAGCTGACTCTTAATCAGCGGGTTTCAGGTTCAAGTCCTGAGTGGGTCATTTTGAAATGGCTCGCACTCCTGGGGGACAGGAGTGCGAGGGGAGAAAGGGAGGATGGAGGGTGAGAATGTTTCTCAGCGCGAGCATCTCCGCTCGCCGGCGCTGATCTCGCGGAAGCCGACGACGTACATGCTGCCGTTGTTGTTGCCGCCATCGCTGCGTGGGCCACCAAGGACGATGTGGCCGGGGGTGCTGTCGCAGGAGTAGATCTCGAAGTAGCCCATGCCGCTATCGCTGACGTTGATGCGCTTGCCATTGCCGGCGAACAGACTCTTCATCCAGTTGGGGCGGCGGTCGCTGCCGGCGCGGGGGTCCCAATAGATGTAGATGCGGGCGGGACGGCTGAGGTCGAACTCGAACAGATTGCCGCTGGTATTGTACTTGTCGTCATTGGCAGTGCGCAGGCAGGGCAGGCCGTTGTAGTCGCTGTGCGAGAAGCCGGTGATGGTGTAGTCGCGGTCGATGTAGTAGCGGGAGCCGATGGAGCAGGTTCCCATGCTGTAACCACGGCCGGAGGAAATGCGCAGGTTGCTGACGAGGGCGCCGCCTCCGCCACCGCCTCCGCTACCTTCAAGTGTCAGGCCGATGCTGTAGCCGCCCGTCGAACCGAAGGCGTAGCTCCTGGCAACGATGCGATAGCGTCCGGTCTGCGGCAATGATACTTGATTGATGAGCGAGTTGAGGCTGCCGCCGCTGTCGTCATCCTGAGTCACCAAGGCGCCGTTGGGCGCATACAGATACAGGTAGCTGTCCAGGTTGCCGCTGGTGCGGTTCATGCGGATAGTGGCGCGTTGTCCCTGGCTGGCGTCGAAGTAATAGGCATCCTGGTCGTTGGCAGGATTGATCGTGCCATTGAGGGTCTGGCCCGAGGTGAGGGCGCGGTTGTCGTCCGGGTCGCCAGTCGCGGCTTGTTCCCAGCGGACTTGGGCTACGGCGCCGCCGCTGTTCTCATAGAACTCGACTTTAACCTCGTGCGAACCGGCGCTCATAGGACGATTGGCCCGGAATTCAGTTGGCCCATGGTCACTCCAGGCATCGATGAGGATGAGGCCATCCACCCACACGCGGATGCCATCGTCGCTGCGGGCGATGAAGGTACGCGTGCCTTCGCTGAAGTCGAAGCGTCCCTGCCAACGGGTCGAGAAGTTGTCATTGCCGAGGCCATTACCGGGCCCACCTGCACCCCAATCGTAGTTGATCGGCTGGCCTTCGCAACGCGTGAAGGTTGGGCTACCACTGAGCGTGCGGTTGTTGAAGTATTCGGCACGGTATTGGTTTGCACTACACCCACCAAAATCAAACTGACGAAGGTTGTAGGTACTGATGGCCCAGGCGATGAAGTTGTAGTAGTTTTGCGGGAAGCTGGCTGTGCCTGGGGTTGGGCAGGCTGGTGTCCGTCCAGTATAACAGTTCAAAACTGCCTGTGCGAAAGTAAGCGGATTGTCTGTATGATTGAAGGCCGGAGCATAGTTACCATTGCCACGGAGCCATCGACCATGCCAGAGAAAGCCATTTGCACCGCTACTGTAACGATTCCATGAGCTGCTACTCAGTGAAACACAAGAGAGACCTTCATTTGGCGGCGAGCACTTGATGCCGTGGTAGTTGTTGTAGGTGCCGGCCAATGTACTTACCTGGCAGTAACTGTCCGAATGACAGCCCGATTCGTACATTGCTTGAGCGATCGAGAAAGACGCTGGTACGCCTGAATCTCTCTGTTCGGCTTGAGCCCATGGAGCAAGGCGATTGATAAAGTCGTTGACAACTCCTGTTGGAGCTACTTGTTCGGCAGATTCAACAGGCTCTGCCAGCGTATTTAATGGTTTGTCTGCATCCTCCTCTTCTGACGCCTCCAAGTTGAACCCATCACGACCTGCGGCGAACTTGAAAGGCGCCCCACCATCATCGACCCGCAAGCCTCCCGAAACGATGGTATAGTAAACGACCGCACCGGGCTCCAGGCCGCCGATCACGACGCGATGCACCGTATCGGACGCCTCTTGCCCGTGTTCGTCGTAGGCGATGTTCATCATTTGATCCCATGTGGCGCCATACTCGATCCAGCCGGTCTGGGGTTCGACCGTGCGCCAGGAGATGACGGGGCCGGCGTCAGTGGTCTCGACGAGAAGATCGAGGAGGGGTGGGTCGAGTTCGACAGCCAGTGCAGGGGGTTGGTTGGGGTCCTCAGGGCCTTGGGCGAAGGCCAGCGCACTGCTCGAGAGCAGTAGGACGATGGTGAAGACCAGGAGAAAGCGGAGGGCGTGAAGCGGTTTCATAGGAGTCTCCTTGCCATGGGGTTTGAGTGGTTGGATGGATTTGTCCGTAGCTCAGGTCGAGCTGCCGGCGGGAGTGGAAACAACTGCGAACATCGTTGGTCCTACCTGCTGTTTCGTCTACTTACTTGCTCGTCGTTCTGTCTCCTTCACGATTTGTCGCGTACGTTGGGCGACGTCCGAATTCCTGCTCTGCAACAACTGTTCCACCGCCTTCGTTGCCGGCGCGTAACCCATGCGCCGGTCGCAGACCACCAGCGCGGCGATAGCCGCATCGCGAGTGCGCTGGTCGGGGCCGTGCGCAGCGGCGAGGGCCAGGGCGATGAAGTGCTGGCGTTGCGCCTCGTCCGGCGCGGTGAGGCAACGATACGACCAGGTTGCGTACATGAACTGGCGCACGTGCGGGTCCCCATGCTCGAACAGGGCCAATAGATCGGCTGTTGGGAAGGGATCGGCGCTGCCCAGTACGACCAAATAGGCTTCTGCAAACACAGTCAGCCGCTGCAAAGGCTGCAGTTTGGCCACACTCGACCGCATCGGCCCGGTCAGCCAACTGGCTCCCCGGCCCATCACCATGCCGCCGAACGACCCAACCAACCCACCCGGCCCCCCGCTGAGGAGCTCGAGACCCAAGCGGGTTGCGGCGGCGACGCGTTGGCCTACCTGTTCTTCGTGTGAGCGTTGCACCTCACTCACCATCGCCGCCACCAGGTCGCTAGTCACCTCTGGCGTCAGACGGCCGGTCAGCGCCGTCAGCGCCTGGAAACGGCAATTGGCGCTGGAATCGATTTGGGCCATGCGTGCGAATTTTCGGGCCACGCCTGCATCATCGAAATCGCCGAGTAAAGCGATGGCATGGAAGCGCACAGCGTCGTGTTTGCTGTCGAGCAGGGTCATCATCTGCGGGAGGATGGCGGCGCCCTGGCGGCGCATCTGCACCTCGGCCCAGCGCGAGACCGACGAGCGTACACTCTCGCGCAGATCAGGCTCGAACAAGGTAAGGCCCTCCTCATAGAGGACGAGCAGATCGGCGACGGGCGCATTTTGCTCGTAGCGGGAACGCGCCGCCTTCAGCCGCGCCAGGGCTTGCGCCTCTCTCGAATCAGGGCGACTTCGAGCCGCCGCTTGTTCCCATTGCGGCTGTTTCTCCACTATCTGCTTGTATGCCTCGGGACCGCCCTGCGCCAGCGCCGTTTGCAGTCGCTCGGCCTCGGCGTCGTTGGCTCGGGCCAGGTCGCGCAACAATGCCTCCGCCTGTTTGTTCGTCAATCTCGGCGCCGCCAGGATGGGCGCGGCCCCGGCCGCCGCCGTCTCGCCCGCCGGCGGTGGGACGGAGCCTGATGCCCATTCCTGGCCAACGATCGGCGTCGCCGATGCCGGCGCGGTCTCGCCTCCGACCTGCACCGGCGTCGCCCCGCCTGTGGCGACGCCAGAAGCTTGGGCGCCGCGATAAGCGTCATACATGCCCCATAGCCAGACTGCGGCGCCGGTGACCAGTCCAATGCCAACTGATACCAGCACCAGGTTGACGAACTGCACGGCGAGGATGATTAGGCCTCGTTTCGTCTGGCCGTTGTAGATCTGGCCCAGACCGGGGATGAAGAAGCTGAGGAGAGCGGCCAGGGCCGGGTTTTTGGTTTCGACGGAAGTGGTCATACAATAGATTCCTGGAAGTGCATTGTCCTGTTCTTGGGGGTGATGGCGGGGGATCTTTCTGCCGGCCCACCGTTGTGGCGTGGGAAGCCCTCGCACCCTTCATTCTCGATCCATCAGCCTGGCTGCTGCGCGCGAAAAGCGCGCGATATTCGAGCTTATTGCCCCTCTGCTTGGAGTCAGAACTCTGTGAAGCCGGATCTGATCGACCGCACGATGGTCGAAGTTGCCCTGAAAAGTCTTGAAGATGTGCAGGCGTTGGGAGCGTGCGAGTTGGCGCGCCTGGAGATCGTGGCGGCGGAACGGGAGCGGTCGGGCTTTCGTGATACGCCGCAAGGCAGAGGATTGGCGCTGAAAGCTATCATGCGCAAGACGATCGAGTCCATGAAGCCCACCGGGCTGAGCAGCGACGCTGCCCTTACCGCCGACCCGCAGGAGCGATACCACTTCATCCTCGCCCAACAGTATTTCGAGGGCGTCGAACCCGCGGTGATCATCGATATGCTAGTTTTGAGCAGCAGGGGTTATTACTATCAGTTGCGCAAGAAAGCCTTGACTCTCCTGGCAGATAGGCTGGTCGAAATGGAGCAGCAACACCTGCTGGAAGAAAACCAGCGTCTGGCTGCTCGGCAGGCGGCACTGCCCGCTTCGGAACTGGCGCCCCCGCGCCCGCCTCAGCTACCGGAGACTGAATTGTTTGTCGGACGAGAGAGCGAGCTCGAAGTCCATCGTCGCCAGGTCGAAAGTGAGGGCTTCACGGTGATCGGCGGCTTTCCCGGCATCGGCAAGACAGCACTCGCCGCGGAACTTGCCCGGCAGCTCGCTCCCTCCGGCAAAATCCTCTGGCATGCGTGCCGGCCCGGCGATAACGCCGACAGCCTGATCTGGGCCGTTGCCCAGTTTCTGGCCTTTCATGGTCGTGATGGCCTTTGGCGCACACTCCAGCATGCCGCCGAAAAATACCGCGAGCCGCTCTCGCTGGGCTTGCGCATCGACTATGTGCGCGAGCATTTGCTGAACAAAGGATACGTCGTTTGTCTGGACGACCTGCATGTGATCGCCGACGATGCTGAGGCCATGGAACTGGTGCGCAGGTTGGTCGATGCGGCGCGGCTGAAGCAGGTGCGCGTGGTCTTGACCACTCGCCGGATGCCGGCTTTTTTGCCGACCGGACGGCTGCAGCCGTTGGGCGGGCTGCGAGTAGATGAAGTTCAGCTGTTGGCAGAGCGCAAGCATGTGATTCTGAGCGACTTCGAATGCCGATCGTTGCAGGATTACACGAGGGGCAATCCCGACCTCCTTCTCTACCTGTTGGACCTGCTGCAACGATCCGCTGACCCGTCTGCGTTCCTTGACCATTTGCCTGAGACGGCGGGGATCGAGCAGTTCATTAGCCGAGAAGTGGATGGATGGCTGGATGAGCAAGCTCGATCCATCGTAGTTGCGCTGGCGGTTCTGGGGGGTGGGCCGGCGTCGGCGACGGCCATCGGTGGTGTTGCCGGCGTCAGCGGCGTGGCCTCGCTCTTGGCCGCTCTCGCCAATCGTGATCTGGTGGTTATCGAACTGGGGGGGTATCGGCTCCGCCGCCTGCTTCAGACCTTTTACCTCGGTTATCCCACTGCCCAAGAAAGCGACTTGCTTCATCTGCGGGCGGCGGAGTTCTACACCCAGAACGAAACCGAACGCGACTGGCTGCGGTCAGCCAACCATTATGTGGATGCCGGCCGGCCCGATGTGGCCGCTCGCATCCTTGCCGAGCACGGCGAAGACAGTCTCAGCCGGGGCAGAGTTGAGCATGCCATCAGGCTGTTGGTGCGTTTGGAAGGAGCGCTGTTGGCGCCGCCACTGAAGGTCGATTTGCTCATCCTTCGTGCCGAAGCGCGCCTCTGCCGAGGCGAGGTTGCGGTTGCGCAAGAGGAGTACGAGCATGCTCTGTGGCGCCTGGGTGCAGAGGACTCAGCGGGCAGTCGCCAGCAGCGGGCGAGAATTCTGCGCGGCCTGGCTTATCTTTTTCGCCACAGCAACCCCCATCTGGCACTGCACTATATCCGCCGCGGCCTGGAAGAAATCGCAGGCATCGAAAGCCTTGAGCACGCCGCCCTCCTCATCCGCCAGGGTCACATCCAGAACCAACTCGGCGCCCATGTCGAGGCCATACTCAGCCTGGAACAGGGCCTTCAGCTTCTGGCGCACTCTCCTAGTCAGCTACGCGGCCTTGCTCTGCTCAATCTGGGCAACGCTTACGGATTTCGGGGCGACAGGCCCAGGGCAGTTGCCTATTATCATCAGGCGCTGGCCGTTTTCGCAGCCGTCGATGACGACAGACGCACGATCGATGTTCACTTGGGGCTTGGCATCGAGGCCGATTTGGGCGGCGAGTGGCCAAAGGCCATTGCGCATTACGAGAAAGCATTGAAAATGGCCCGGAACTGGGGCGGCGTCAAAGAAGAAGCCGCCTGCGAGCTGGCTTTGGGCAATCTACGGTCGAAGCAGGGTCAGCTGCCGAAGGCGGAGCAGCACTATGCTCGTTGCCTTGCCTTGGGGCGCCAGCATGTGCTCAACGACCATGTGGTCGATGCTCTGTTGGGGATGGCGGCTCTCCATCTGCGGCGTTCCTCGCCGGGCGCGGCAGCTGCCTGCCTGCAAGAAGCGGAGGAGATTTCGATGGCGATCGGCAGCAAAGGACACTGGCCCGAACTTGAGCGCACATGGGCTTTGTATTATGTGGCGACCCAGCAGATGGATCAGTCGAGTGAGCATGCCACCCGTTCGGTGGAGATAGCCCGCGATCTCGACATCCCGCCGGAACTGGGCCTGAGCCTGAGAGTACTGGGACAGACATTTCAGCTTCGGCAGCAACACGGGGAGGCCCTCGATTGCCTGGGCGAGAGCTATGCTCTCTTGGCAGGATGGAATCCCTACGAAGCCGCCTTGACGCAGATGGTCTGGAGCCGATCCTTGCGCGCTTTGGGGAGGCAGGAGGAGGAGAGATCGTTGCAGGCCGGCGCTAGACGTATCTTGCAGTCGTTGAAGCTTCCTTTTCGCGACAACGCCTCTGTCATCTGATCGAAACCGCGCGCTTCTCGCGCGCATAGCTGGAGCGACTTTCCGGATGATCAGGGCGTCGAGGGCCTTCTTCTTTCGTTCACTCTATCGGAGATCAGGCAATGAGCGGCGATTCCCGCAGGGGCGTGATGCCCCGCTTCACGATCAAGTTCGTCGGCACGCCCTATTGTCGCCAGATCCGATTTGTGATCGTGGCTGCGATTCTGGCCGCCTGTTTGGGATCCCTACTTTTCATGGCTCTGCCGCGCGCCGTCGCCGAACCGGACAGCCTTTATCCCCGCCGACTTTTTGGCACCGGTGAAGACCAGACGCGTGTAGTGCTGACCGGCGATATGAACAAGGACGGCGCCCTTGACTTGATTGTGGGCAATGCCGACGATCGGAGTTTTGTCTATCTCAATGACGGCGTCGGCAATTTCGATTGGCCCGGCAGCGCTCGTCCCTTCGGCGCCGACTCGGACAAGAACTGGGGATTGGCCGTGGCCGATATCGATGGCGATGGCGACCTCGACATCGTTGCCAACCATGCCATCTTCCTCAATGACGGCGCCGCCCATTTCGACGGCCCCAATGCTGGGCGCGCTTTCGCCGATCCCGATGACGAAAAAGGCATCGTGGCCGTGGGCGACCTGAACGGAGACGCCGCCTTCGACATCATCGTTGGCGACGACAACGACCCCGACATCGTCTATCTGAACGATGGGGCCGGCAACTTCTACTCTGGCAAAGTGGATTGTCAGGCCGCACCTGCCGACGTGCGCTGCCTCTCGTTACCGCCACAAGCATCGGTGTTGGCGGCCTCATCGCCATCTGAGGCGACAGACAAGTGTACGTGGCAGGCCCAGCACGAACCAGGTACGACGAGCATTGCCCTGGGTGATCTGGACAACGACGGCGATCTGGACATTGTCATCGGGAACTGCTATGAACCCAACCTTGTCTATTACAACGATGGCGCCGCCGGCTTCCCGCCGCCAGAGGTCATCCCCCCTGCCGAACCGGTCAACGGCCCCGATGAAACCGCAGCCATCGCCTTAGGCGACCTGGATGGGGATGGGTATCTCGATCTGGTGGTGGGAAACTATAACTCCAACGACAACAACGTCATTCACTTCAACCGCAATGGTCACTTCAGTGATACAGTCCTGCTCGGCCCTGGCAGCGACGAAACCTTTGCTCTTGCTCTAGGTGATGTGGACGGCGATGGCGATCTGGATATCGTCGTCGGCAATTCCATTGTCTCCAATGAAGACAAGAAGGCCAACATCATCTACCTGAACGACGACAAAGGCGGTTTCTACAACACCGCCAATCAGGACATTGATTGCGCGGCGCCACCTCAAAACGCCCGCTGCATCAGCTTCGCCAAAGAAAACACGCGTAGCCTGGCCTTGGGCGATGTGGACAACGACGGCGGTCTCGATGTCATCGTCGGGAATCGCGCCCAACAAAACGTCATCTACTTACTCAGCGATGGGCTGGGCCGCTTTGCCATTGGCCAGAAGGTCAGATTCGGCAACCAGGTCGATACGAGAGCCACCGCCCTCGCCGATCTCGACCGCGATGGCGACCTCGACTTGTTGTTCGGCAACTGGAAGAACCGAGCCGTGTTGCTGATCAACGATGGTCATGGCGGCTTCCCCGCCACCCCCGCCGACTGCGCTGCCCCGGTGACGGGGGTCGTCTGCTTTGGCTCGGCCGACGCCCAGACTCAGGCCATCGTCGTCGGCGACCTTGACGGCAACCACACCCTAGATGTCGTGTTGGGCCGTGAGGGGCAGAGCGATGAGCTCTACTTGAATGATGGTTCGGCCAATTTGGGATGGTTGAGCCGCCCCCGCACTCTTGGCGCGACGGGCGGCCCGACCCGCGCCCTGGCTCTGGGCGACCTCGACCGCGACGGCGACCTGGATCTTGTCGCCGCCTTCGACGACGGCCGGCAAAGCGTCATTTATTACAACGATGGGCAGGCGGGCTTCTTCAGCGGGACCTTGAATTGCACTTCGCCGCCTGCCAACGTCGCCTGCTTTGGCTATGGTGACAACGACAGCCACGCTGTCGCAATTGGCGACCTCGACGGCGACGGCACTCTCGATCTCGTCTTGGGCGACGAGGGCGGACCAAACAGCATCTTTCTCAACGATGGCGCCGGGTATTTCGGTTGGTCGGGCGGCGTACGAGTTTTTGGCGCCGGGCGCGACACGACACATTCAGTGGCTTTGGGCGATGTCAATGGCGACGGCGCGCTCGACATCATCGCTGGCAATCGCAATCGGCAGGATTCAGGCATCGGTCAGGCCAATGCCATCTATCTCAATGATGGCGCCGGCAACTTCACGGGTCAGGCTGCCACGCGCGTTTTTGGTACATTGTTCGATAATACCGAAGACGTTCAAATCGCCGATCTCAACGGTGACGGCGCGCTCGATATCGTCGCTGGCAATCATGGCGAGCCGAGCGCCGTCTATCTCAACGATGGCGCCGGGAATTTCGACTGGAATGGCAGCGAACGCAGCTTGGGTTTGCAGTCCGATCGCATCTATACGCTTGCTGTGGGTGACGTCGATGGCGATGGCGTCCCCGACATTGTCACCGGCGGCAAGACCTCAGAGTGGGTTTTGCGCAACCGCCACCGCCGCCTGGTTGCCTTGCCCAATAATCCACCCTACGTCGCCGTCACTCGTCCTGTCCCTACGGCCAATGCCGGCTTTTTTTCCACCCCTATCCTCCTGACCGGCAGCCAGATCAGCATCACTTACAGCCTTTTCGACCCCGAAGGCGACCCGATTGACCACATCGCCGCCTTTTACTCGCTCGATGGCGGCGGCGTCTGGCAACCGGCGCTCCCAACCACGGCGACGCCGACTACCGACTTGACCGCAAACGCTTCCTACACCTTCGTTTGGGATACATATGCTTCGGGCGTGTTTGGTCGCTCGGACGATGTGCTTTTCCGGCTACAAGCCTATCCCGCTATCCGGCCTCGCTCTCACGCTCTCCCCGGCCCCTACCTCTGGCCGTGGGCGACGGCGACGACATTTCCGTTTCGGGTGCAGGGCACGCAAGTGCGTGTGTACCATGACGCACCCGCGCCCGGCAATGAGGCCGCCGGAGCACTTGTCTATCGCCTGCGCAAAGACCAATCCGGCAGCGCCCTGCCGTTGGGCAATCAGCTCGGCCATCCCGCGCCTACCGACCGTCTGGGTTATCTGTTCACACCTGCGCGCCTGGAGCCGGGAGACCGATTGGCGGCGCTGTGGCCGGTGACAGCGACCAAAAGCTACACGCTTTACTATACCAGCGCCGGGCCAACGCCAACCGGCCTCGATATGACCGCCGTAACCCAGCCTGGCCTGCAAACCCTGGTTGTCTCGCCCGACCATCCCCTACTCCTCTTCAATCTCGATGTATCGCTGGAGTGGGATGCACGCAATGACGCCTCCTTCCTCCAGCAACTGCGCCTCGATCTGGAGCGGACATCGGAACTGATCTTCGACTGGAGCAACGGCCAGGCAGCCCTGGGCCAGGTGACGATCTACCAGAACCGTGAACACTGGCTCGACGCTCACATTCGCATCTATGCCACCAATCGCCTGCGGCCGTGGGCCGGGCAGGGCGGCATCGTCTCGTCTCCCGTCGCCGACCCCGACCGCAGCAGCATCAGCTATTGGCCTGGTCAGGTGCGGATGGGGGCAACTTGGAATCGCTATGGTTCGACCGGCGGCAACCTGGGCGAGGATTGGCCGCGCGCCCTGGCGCACGAACTTGGGCATTATCTGTTCTATCTCGATGACAACTATTTAGGGCTGGATGCCAACTATCTGCTGAAGTTATTGACCGATGACTGCCCTGGCGCCATGAGCGACCCCTACTCGGCGATCAACGACGAGTTCCGACCGGCGACCGATTGGTTGCCCGCCTGCCAGGAGACACTGGCTCAGCACAGCACCGGCCGCTCGGACTGGGCCAGCATCATTGCCTTCTATCCCGGTATGGCCGCTCCCTCGACTCCCTTTGGCGCCGTCAACCCCGGTCCCAGCGCCCTGCCTCTGGCCGTGACCACCATCCAGCAACGCGCCCCTATCACACCAGTGGCGACGTTGGAATCGCCTCTGTTCTATCTGGTGAACGAGAACGGAGGTCGGGTGCAGCCGGGGGGCAGCGCCGGCGCCTATCTGTATCAGGGCGATTTTGTGATCGACCTGGGCAACCCCACCCAGGACCGAGTTCTGGCCCGAGGCGCAGCCGTTGGCGACCGGCTGTGTGTCTATGAACCAGCGGCGCTGCATTTGGGCTGCGAGACAATCCACCCCAACGATGAACAACTGACTTTGCGTCTGGCGCCAGATTGGACGCCTCAGATCACCGTCTCGCCCGTCACTTCTCGCACCATCGAGGTGGCGGTGAGCCATCTCGATCCGGGACTGGCCTTGATGGGTCGGCTGTATCCGGCGAACGGCCCTGCCCCCACAGCGGTTCCCCTCGTTACAGTCAACGACGGCTATCATGCCACCTTCCAGATGCCTGAACCCACCTTCGAAGGGCATCTGCAGGTGTGGGTGGCTGAGGCGGAGCCACGCCGCGAGGCCGTATCTTCGTTCGTCATCGGCGGCCCGCCGGGCTACCAGCGCGGCGGGGGAGGATATCAACGTGGGGGCGGCGGTTACCAGCGCGGCGGCGGCGCGCCGGTGGGTGATCCTGATGGTCAGGCGACCTTGTTCGCACAAGACCTCAACCTGGGTGAGAACGATTTCCTAACCTTCGAGACCTTGCTGCAAAGCCCCGCCCCGCCGACCTGGGCGACGGTGGTGGGACGTGCCTATCGTCTGAGCACCTACTCGTCGTCGGTGCAGTTCGACCGCGCTTCGGTCAGTTTCAGTTACTTCGAGCGAGACGTCCCGCCCGGATTGGAGGAGAACATCGAGATCTATCGTTGGGATGGCCAGACGTGGCAGCCATTGGCAACCACGCTCGATCGCTATCGCAACTTTGCCTCAGCTGCCTTTCCCGGTTCTGGCGTCTATGCCCTGATGACGAGCCTGCGTATCCCTCTTTCTGGCCCTGGCTGGAATGATGTCCACTACTTGCAGCGCGATACGCGTCCGGTGGCAGAGGTCTTGCAGGCGCTGGACGGCTATTACAGCGTGGCGTACTCGCAGGATCCGACTACCGGCGTGTGGAGTTTGTTCGCAGCCGATGTCCCCGCCTGGGTCAATGATCCGTTGGAGTTCCGCTATGGCCGACACTATTGGTTGCACATCACAACCGACATTCCCTACCTCCGTCTCCGCGGGGGCGATCCGCAGGCGCTGGCCGCCAACGGCATCGACCTCCCTCCGGCCGCCTTTTACGGCCCTTTGCTTCACGATGAAGGTTTCATCCCCCGACCTGGCTTGGAAGTCAGCGCCTGGGTGAACGGGCATCGTTGTGGGACGGCGACGACACGAATGGAGGATGCTCAGGTCGTGTACGTGATCAAGGTCAGCGCCGATGGCAGTGGCAATACAGACGGCTGCGGCAAAGAAGGTCGCGTGGTCGTCTTTCAGGTCGATGGGCGGCCGATGGCGACCACGGCAGCCTGGGACAACCGTTACGCCCGGTTCTTGCCGCTGGCCAGGTCGTTACAATATCCGGTTTATTGGCCGCGGGTGAAGCGTTAGGCCGCAAATGCCATTCGTGCTGTCGTTGGAAATTGTTGGTTGTTCCTGGCTGCCGGGGGCGGGGCTGGGATTGGATGGGGTGCGTCTTGAGGCGCACACGCGCACAGTAATTTTGACAACAATCATTCACCTGTGCTATCCTTTTTTTAATCGATAGTTGGGTTGACCTTCTCGCCATTTAGGCCAACCTGACAAGCCTCTCGTCAGGACCTGCACCACCATCGATAGGTGGTGCGCAGGTCTATTCATGCGATGACTGCGTCCGTTGAGGAGAGTTTTCGTGGTAGTTCCCTCGTGCCTCGATACAAGCAAATGGCGAACCAGGTGCGCTCATACCGGCGCAGGTGGGGTGGCGTCGTCATGTTCGAATAGGGGAGTACCTCAAAGGGAGGGAGGCTAAGGAAGCAGACGCCCATGTAGCCCTCGCTCATCATTCAGTCGGTCCTACGCGGTCCCGCCAGAGATTGGAAGATATCCGGGGACTGGTTTTCATTTCTCGGAGTTGGCCACGGACCCCAGTGGGATGGTCAGCTGCAAGAATAACCTGTAAGGGAGTGCCCGCATGCACGCACCGCCAACCACTCATACCGACATGACTGACCGTGACGACCCCTTTCCGTTTCGTCATCTCAAACCATCCCAGGTTCGGCAGATCGATAATATGCTCGAAGAGATCGGCGATTTCGGTGAATTACGTTTGATCATCGAAAAAGGTTGCCTGAAATATGTGGAGGTAGTAAAAAGCAGAAAACTATAACTTTTTCCTGAGATGGAGCCATTCATCACAACAATTGATTACCAGTCAACCCACAAAGGCGCTGAGAACGTTGCAGCGGCAGCTCCGGCTCACGCCTCGCAAACTTCATCCGCTGGCGGCACTGATCCTTCAACCGATCTGCTGTATGGCGGAGCCTGCTCTGGAGAAGTGCAGCGCTGGGTGCATGCCGTGCCGATGAAGGGCAGGGGTTGGACGCAGGCTGGGTTCGGGCAACGCGGCCAGGAAGTGAAATAATGGCGCTCGTAGACAGCTTGGACAACAACACATTACTGATCGTACTTGTCGCTGCGGTCGTACTGGTCGCTGTTGCCGCCTTGTTGTTAGGACGAAAACGCAAGCCGGCGGCAGGGGCAAGGACGGGCCAGGGGGTGGCTGTCGGGGGGGCAAGTCTGTACGTGTTGTCTGGCCCTGGCCAGGGTGGGCGCATCGCCCTCACCACGCCATCGGTGCGCATCGGACGGCGACAAGACTGTGAGATCCCTATCGACGCTCCCCTGGTTTCCAGGCAACATGCAATCATTGCCTACCAGAATGGTTCCTGGCGTCTGCTCGACCAGGAAAGCACCAACGGCACCTGGGTGAACGGCCAAAGGATCACGGAGCATCTTCTGCAAGCCAATGATCACATTGGCATCGGTGCCACCGTCTTCGTTTTCCAGTTGGTCGGAGCTGAACGCACCCCTAGCCCCCAACCCATTCTTGCCCCTGTCGAGCGGCCTCGGCCCAGCACTGCTGCTGTAGCTCGCATTCATGATCTCAGCAACTATGATCTGTCGGTGGTGGGGCGGGGCGGCGAGGGAGTGGTGTATCGGGGGGTGGCCAGGGCCGATGGTTCGGTGGTTGCGATCAAGATCCTTGAAAGCCAGGACCCCTATCTAGAACGCAAATTCAGGCAGGTGGGGATGATGGGAAAACAGCTTCAGCATCCCCATATCGTTGCCATTTACCACTTCGGGCAGCACGATGGCACTTACTACATCATCATGGAATATGTGGATGGCGGTTCGCTGCGCGACCGCATGCAGGTGAACACGCCCTTCCCACCTGCTGAGGCGATTCGCGTCCTCGGACAAACATGCGAGGCGCTCGATTACGCCCACCGCCAACAAGTGGTCCACCGTGATATCAAACCATCGAACATTCTGTTCGACGGCGCCAATCAGGTCAAGTTGAGCGATTTTGGCATCGCCCGCATCCTCTCTCAACCCACCGTCACCCAAATGGGCATGATCCTGGGCACACCGGAGTACATGTCGTATGAACAGGCGCGCGGGGCGTCAGCGACCGCTCAGAGCGACATCTACTCGTTAGGCGTCGTCGCCTATCAGCTTTTCACCGGCCAACTGCCATTCGATGGCTCCGGGCCGGATGCGTGGCGCATCCTCGACAAGCACCTCAAGGAAAAGCCTCGCCCGCCGCGCCAGGTCAATCCCTCGCTGGCGCCTGCCATCGCCACGGCCATCATGCGTGCGCTCGAGAAAGATGCCGACAAACGTTTTCGCACGGGCGCAGAATTCGCCCGCGCCTTAGGATACAACGGCCAGACGCCGCCGGCGATGACTTCGGGCAGACTTGTGTCGAATACCGGCTACATCATCCCGATCACAGGAACAGATTTCCTCATTACGAACTCTTTGCTCAATCATACATCGGTTTCCCGCGCGCATGCCCGCATCATTTTTCGCGAGAATCAGTTCTGGCTGCACGATGAAGGCTCGACCAACGGCACCTGGCGCAATGGCCAGCGCCTGTCATCGGATTGGACGCCTTTGCAGGCGGGTGATGTGCTCACCTTTGGCCAGGTAAGCCTCCAGTTTCTGGCTGGACCATGAAGACAGCAACGACCGCTTGGTCTGCATGATTGAAGGAATGATTGGCTGACAAGCGTCGCTGCGCCACCCCCCTTCTTTGCAACGAGGAGGTTTCTAACATAACATGACACGAGGAATCCCCCTATCTTTTTGCCTTCTACCGTTTTCGTTTTCTTCGCAGAAAAGGAGTGTTCTATGAACACAAACCGGCCGGCCGGCATCGTCTTCATCGTTGTCTGGCTGTTTCTCAACGGCCTGAGTGCATTGGCGGCGACGGCGGCGCCCCTCTTCGCACTCGATCTGTTCAACACCGTCGGTCTGTCTGGGGCCGTCCCTCTCCTGGGCGCAGTCGTAACGCTGGCGATAGCCGTCGCCTATTTTGCCATGGCCTGGGGGTTGTGGGAACTGCGCGATTGGTCACGGCTGGCTACCATGATCTTATCCGGAATCGGCCTGGTCCTTTATCTGATCGCGGCGGTGATGTTCCTGTTCGGCGTCGAGGTCATGGGCATCCGGTTGAGCTTCCCCGGCATCGGCATCGGCTTTCTGATCGGCGCCGTGATCAACGGGCTTGTCATCTGGTATTTGCTCAAGCCCGACGTCCAGTCTATCTATCAACAAGGGCAGATGAACATGGGCGGCAATTTCGCTACGGCCATTGGTGGCCCGCCCTCGCCGATGAGCTTCCCCGGCACTGAAACCGCCTGGCCCGGCGATTGGAACTCGTCGGCGTCGCTGCCCCCGCCTACTCCGCCCTCGGTCTCGTCGCTCCCCACCGCCTCCCCGGCTGCGCCTGTCATCGACGCCACCCGTCCCTTGCAGGAACCGGAACCGGTGCTGGGCTGGCTGGTGGTGCAGAGCGGCCCGCGCGCCGGCGAGCAACTCAAACTGCGCGCTGGCGCCAATGTGGTGGGCCGCGATGGGAGGGCGTCCCAGCTCCTGGTCGAGGAATCGTCGGTCTCTGGTGAACACGCCAAGATCCGCTGGGAAAACGGCGTGTTCGTGATCTACGATCTGGCCAGCACCAACGGCACCTTCGTCAACGACCGTCGCATCGAGAAACAGCGGTTGATGGACGGCGATAAAGTGCGCATGGGGCGTATGGAGTTCACTTTCAAGCAACTCGACCCCAGGCAGCGCCGCTCAGCGTAACGCAGCCGTTACACCAAGTCGATTGATCGATCCTTCCCTCATTTCTCATGCTTCAGGAGGAAATCATGTCAGAGTATGACCGAACCCAGGCTGTAGGCGGCGGCGCCTACCCTGTGGATTCACCGACGGAGGTCGTCGGTAGCCCGCGCACGGGCGGTGGCCAGCCGTACCGCAGTGAGTCGTTTCGTGGCGGCGATCAAACCATACGAATGGACATCAAGCGGCAGCCTCCGTCGTTTGCCTTTCTGGTGATCACCAAAGGACGGCGGCTAGGTGACATCCTGCGTCTCAATCTTGGCGAGACGAGTATCGGCCGCGAGACCGACAACGATGTCATCGTGGACGACGACTATTGCTCACGATACCATGCTAAGGTAAAAGTGGAAGACGACGCGGAAGCCGACAACCAGAAGGCTTTTTTCATCTACGATCTGGCGACGCCCAATCATACCTATGTGAACGACGAGGAGACCCTGCGAGCCAAACTGGTGGATGGCGCCAGAGTGCAGATCGGTGAGACCATCATGGTCTTCAAGAAGGTGTGAAGGAGGCTGCTATGGTGACACGTACAGAATATCTGAGCCAGCCGGGCCTGCACGTGGCCTGGCTGGTGGTGGCCTCAGGCCCACGGCGCGGCCGTGACATCCAGGTGCGCAAGACCACCAATATCGGGCGCGAGGCCAAGAATCACGTCATCCTCGACGATGAGACCGTCTCGGCCGAACACGCGCGCATCCGCTTCGAAAACGGCGCCTATGTGCTCTATGACCTGGCCAGCAGCAATGGCACGATGTTGAACGGTGAGCGCATCCAGAAGGCGATGCTGCGGGACGAGGATCGCATCACCATCGGACGTCTTCAACTGGTCTTCAAAGAGACCAAGATCGATTGACAAGGAGTGACAGACATGGATCCAACCCTCTTCGGCGACGTAAGCGCCGGCATGTTGCGTTTTTTAGGCATCTGGTACAACGAATGGGGCGCGTTCCTGGGCTTTCTACTGGCCCTGGTCTCGGCCTTCGTCATCTTTCTCGATTCCATCCGCCAGAACATCGGCGCCCTGTGGTATAAGGTGGCGGCGGTGGTGGGCACGCTGCTGGCGCTGCCATCGCTGGTGTTGCGGGTTTCGCCCGAGTTGGGGAACCGCATCGGGCCGGCGCTGGTGCCTCTGGCCTTCGTGGGCGTGTTCGGCGCCGTCGTCGCCTTCCTGGCCATGATCACGTATCTGGCCTGGGGCCGGCGGGCGGAGCAAGCACAGACTGCCTATGTCGAGTCGACCGTCGGCGTGGCTGGAGTCACCGAAGGCTACGGCCCCTCATTCACGCCGCCCTCCACCCCTGCTTACACGCCCGCGCCTCCCCAGATCTCTGTTCCTCATGCCTCGGCGCCAGTCGCGCCCGCTACCGTGCAAGTGGGGCCGGGATCGGGCGCGGGGCCGGCGCCTGCCGCAAATACAGTCATTTTCAAGCGCCCGCCTAAAGAGATCGGCCAATTGATCGTTCGTAACGGGCAGCGTACTGGCCAAAGTTTCGCGTTGTCAGAAGAAACCAACATCGGTCGCGACGCACAAGGCAATCAGATTTCACTGGACGATCCTCAGATGTCGCGCTTCAACTCGCGTATCAAACTGGAGAACGGCGTCTTTGTGATCTACGACCTGGCCAGCACCAATGGCACCTTTGTCAACGGCCAGAAAATCCTGAAGCAGCCTCTCAAAGACCATGACGAGATCAAGATCGGCGACACTTCGTTTGCATTCATCGAAGTCAAGAGCGCGGGCGGGCCTGCCTGACAACCATCGGGGCAAGATGCCATCTCGCCTTGCCCGCGCTACGCAGTAGTCCGGGTCAGACCCGAAAGGATTGCCAATCTCTTGGGTCTGGCGCTGTCGCAGTTGTTTCGAGGAGGAGCTATGAACAAGAATCGTCTTATCTTCAGCCTGCTATCGGCTGCTGTCGTGCTGCTGGCGGCGGCCGCCGGCGCGCTGGCGCAGGCAGGAAGCGGGGCAGTGGAATTCGAGCCAGTCGAGGTCAACCACTTCCCGAAGATGCAAGCCGTGGTGACAGCGGTGGACGCCAACGGCATCCCTTTCACCGGCCTGACCGTCGGCAACTTCATCCTGGCCGAAGATGGCCAGAACGTCGAGGCCACGGCGACCGAGAAGATCAATCCGGTCGTGCCGGTTTCCTTGTTGCTGCTGATCGACAAGAGCGGGAGCATGTCGGCCAAAGGCAGCGTCGCTGGCAAGACCAAACTCGACGAGGCCAAGGAGTCGGCGGTTCGCTTCTTGCAGAATCTGCAGCCCAGCGACCGCGCCGCCATCCTGGCCTTCGGCAGCCGGCGGGGCGTCCCCATCAACCTCAACCAGGGACTGGACGATGACTGCAAGAGTGAGGAGATCAGCAAGGAGCGCAGTTTTACGGACGACAAGGGCGCCCTGATCAACTGCGTCAACAGCCTGGATACGATCGCCAACGTGGTGACAACGCCGCTCTATGACGCCGCCTACAAGGCGGTGGTAGAGGCCAAGAAAGAGGCGGAAGGGCAGGGAAATCGGCCGGTCGTGATTCTCTTCACCGATGGCAAGGATGACGACAGCACAGGCAACCCGGCCAGCGCCAACACGCGGCAGACGGCGGAACTGGCGGCCAAGCAGGAGAACATCGCCATCTTCACCATCGGCGTGGGCGCCGACGCCGACGCCGCCAATCTGCAGGCCCTGGCCCAGAATACCGGCGGCGCCTTCACCCAGGCGCCCGACGCGGCCGGCCTCGATGCCATCTACACCGACATCGCCAATCGTTTGCGCACGCAGTACGACCTGACCTGGCAGTCGAAGGTAGAAGCCGATGGCAAACCGCACCAACTGGGCGTGAAAGTGGCAGTGAGTGGCAAGGAATTGGCCGGCCTGACCCCTTTCGTTCCCATCTGCACCGAACTTCCCGGCATCCGCTTCTTCTTCGAGCAACCTTCTCCTGTCTTTGCCTTCACTCGTGAGACCGAACGCAAGCCGCTGGATCCTGGTCAGGAATTCAAGACCAATTGGAAGCTCACGCCCGATATTACCGCCTGCAACCTCATCGATCGGGTCGAGTACTACTTCGATGACGAACCAGAGCCTGCCGCTATAGCTCAAGCCGCCCCCTTCACTCTGATCTGGCCGGCCGACCATCCGGTGGATGAGCCAACATCCTACACGATCCGGGCCGTGGCCTACGACACACAAGGCAATCAGGGCGAAGCCTCGATCCCGTTGATGATCACAAAAGGGGGTGGTATAGTCGAGTGGATTCCCCTCCTGATCGGTTTGGTGCTCCTGGTGGCTGTGGTGGTGCTTATCTTCGCCCTGCGCCGGCAGCGCCAGCCCGAGCCGATTTCGGGGCCGGGCGGGGGGGCGTTGCCCTACCCCGAACCGTTCCCGCCGATCGGTCGCACCACTGTGGGTGATTCCTCAACTCCGCCACCTCCAACCCCTCCATCTATCCCGATCTCACCTGGCCTAGGCTCACAACCTCCCCTGGCCCCGCCGCGGCCTAACCCCATCGCCTGGTTCGTGGTCACGGCTGGGCCGGAAAAGGGCCGAGAGTTCCAGGTGCTCCGCACCGAGATGCGCATGGGCCGCGGCGGCGATAGCGAGATCCATCTGGAGGATGGTACGGTCTCGCGTGAGCACGCCACCCTGCGCTGGGAGAACGGCCAGTACTATCTTTACGACCTGGGCTCGGTGAACACGGCCAAGGTGAACGGCCGTGGCATTACCAAGATGCGCTTGCAGGACAATGACCAGATCACGCTGGGCAATACGACCCTGGTCTTCAAGATGACCGGCCCCAACCGCTGATCAGCCAACCGTGAGAGCGGGAAACCAGGAAACTGGTAGCCCGCTCTCACGGCCCCTCGCTCTCCAATCAGATCATGGCGACGCCCGAACGCATCAAGTACTACCGCATCAAGCGCAAGATCGGCGCCGGCGGCATGGCGACGGTCTTCGAGGCCATCGACACGCGCAACCAGGGACGAGTGGCGCTGAAGGTGCTGCACCCGCATCTGGCCGACCAGCCGGCCTATGTGGCGCGTTTCCAGCGCGAAGCGCAGATGGCGATGACGCTGCACAGCCCGCACATCGTGCAGATCCTGGAGTATGGCGATGACCGGGGCCTGCACTACCTGGCTATGGAGTATGTGTCGGGCGTCACGCTGCAGCAGTTCATCCAACAGATGGGGGCGTTAGGGGTCAATCAGGCGCTGAACATCATCTATCAGGCGGCGCTGGCGTTGGAAGAAGCGAATCGCCATCACATTGTCCATCGCGACGTCAAGCCTCATAACATCATGATCCTGCCCAACGGCATGATCAAGGTGATGGACTTCGGCATCGCCCGCGATGTGATGATGGACTCGATGACGATGACGGGGATGTTCGTGGGTACGCCGCAGTATTCCTCGCCCGAACAGGCTGGCGGCGAGCGCGTGGACATCCGCTCCGACATCTACTCGTTGGGCGTGGTGCTGTACCAGCTGCTGACGGGGACGGCGCCCTTCCAGGCTGATACGCCGCAGGCGCTGTTGATGCGGGTGATGCAAGGAAATCCGGTGCCGGTGCAGTCGATCCGCATCGATCTGCCGGCGCCGGTGGTGCGGCTTGTGGATAAGATGTTGGCCCGCGAGCCGGAGCGTCGTTTCCAGAATCCATCCGAATTGCTGGCGGCGTTGGTCGCTTTGACCGGCAATGTTCCCCAGGAAGACGCCCGCAGCGAGATGGCAACCATGGTGGCGCCATTGGTGGCACGGACGCCGCCGCCGCCGCCAGACGACAAACGTTCTCGTCGGACGGTCTATGCCGTGGGCTTCGTGGCGGTTGCGGCCGTGCTCACGGCCCTGGTCGTCGTCCTCTGGCGGCCCTGGCGGATCGTTTCTCAGGGCGCCACGCCTGCGCTGACGCCAACTACAGCGGCGGCATCGGTGGGGGCGACGCCGACCCTGCTTCCGACAGCACCGACCGCAGCACCGGCGTCATCCCACACGCCCACGCCATCGGCGCCGGCGTTGACCGGTCCCGCCGATGGCAGCGCCTTCCGGGATGAAGTGATCCTGACCTGGCGTCCGGTGGCCGGCGCCGCCGGCTTCCGGGTGGAGACGCGGCGCGCGGATCAGCGGAGTTGGCGCCCGTGGCCGGTCGAGGCGGGGAGCGAGAGTCTGCGGTTGGTCTTCAGCGACCATCCCGACTATTTTGGTGAGACAGACGACACTTACTGGTGGCGGGTGGTCGCGCTCGACCAGGGAGGCAACGCGGCCGCCTACTCGCAGGCGCGGCGGTGGGAGTACAGACCGGCATCGACATTCCCCGCCAGTTCGACACTGTCGCCTTCTGCCACGGCAACGGGTTCGCCGACCCCAGCCCTGACGCCAACGCGTTCACCAACGACCTCGAGGCGCACACTTACCGTCTCGCCAACGGCAACCAATACACCCACAAGCCCGGCAAGATCTACACCGACAGAGGCCCCAACCCCGGCCCCAGTTGGCGAGACGCCGACGGCGACCGCAAGGCCAACTGCCACGCCCACTGAAAAGCCGTCACCGCCGGCGCCAGCTACTGATACGCCCACTACAGCGCCGACCGATACGCCGACGCCCGAAAAGCCAACACCGCCGCCGCCAGCCACCGATACGCCGACGCCCGAAAAGCCACCACCGCCGACGCCGTCGAGCACAGCGTTGACCTGGCAAGAACCCTCCCTCAGTGGATCGGGTCTGGCTCTCATCTGCGGGATCGGTCTGGCCGGATGGGCGTCCAAACGGCGAAGATTGTGATCAGGACGGCGACAGCGTTGCGCTTCGAGGTCATCCGGAGGCGCCGACCCGTCGGCATCACGATCATGGCGTTACTGGTTTTTCTTGTGTCCGTGCGCTCTCTTCAGGGCAAGGCAGACACCGCTGTCGTGATTGCAGGGCCTGGAAGTGGCTCCACATCTGCTGCGCCCTTGCATACCGAGATCCCCATTCGGGCGACGGCTGCCCACGAGTCGGCGCCGGACGTCGTCTTTGGCAGCCTTCGCCACGAGTATCTCGTCGTCTGGCGTGAGATTACGGGGAGCCAGGCGGCGGTGATGGCGCAACGCATCAGCGCCGCAGGCGCGCTGATCGGCCCCATCATCGTGGTAGCGGACAGCGACCCCGGAACGAACGGCGCCTACGCCGCAGTGGCCTACAACCTCCTTGATGATGAATACCTGGTCGTCTGGGATCGATGGTTCCCTTCGGGGTTCAACGGCGGCATCGTCGCCCAACGACTGACCGGGAGCGGCGCCAAAGTGGGAGTCAATTTCTGGATCCTGGATCGGCATTGGGGCGAGGTTCGGCCCGATGTCGCTTTCTTGCCCGACCGCGCCGAGTATCTGGTGGCCTGGCATGACTACCGCTATCCGCCGGGGGGGACGCGCGGCAACATTTTCGGCCAACGGCTGTTACGTGACGGCGAGCTGACCGGCTCGGAAATCTCGATTGTCGAGATCGATGGCAACCAGTGGACTCCCAAGCTGGCAGCTGTTGCCGGAGGCGACGCTTATGTCGTGGCCTGGGTGGATGCACGCAACGGCAATGACGTTCCTCTGATCTTCGCCAGAAGTGTGAGCGGAAACGGCGCCACGGTGGGGCCGGAGGTGCGGGTGGACGAGGGCGGCATGGGGCATTGGTATCCTGCTGTGCTCTACAATCCCCAAATTCAGGAAGTGCTAGTGGCCTGGCAAGATCACCGCGTGCCCGAGACACCGCGGGCCTCGGTGCGTCGTTTTTCGGCATCGCTCAGCCCACTGGCTCCCAGCCAGGCGCCACGAGTGGGGATTTCACATGGCCGTCCTGCTCTGGCCTTCAACCTGCAACGCGGTGAGTACTATCTGGCATGGATGGAGGGCGAGCCACATCAGGTGGGCGGGCAGAGGTGGAGCCTGGCCGGGCAGGCTATCGGAACACCGGAGATCGTGGCGCCACATCCCTATGAGCAGAGTGCGCCAGCGATTGCTGCCAGCACGACCAACAGTGATCTTCTGCTGGTCTGGGAAGACTATCGACAAGGGACGAGCAACGCCGACATCTATGGGGTATTGATTGGTCAGGCCATGCCAACGGCGACGCCCACGCCTACGGTCACACCCAGCCCAACCTTCACCTCCACACCGTCGCCAACTGCAACCCCCACGTTCACGCCCAGCCCGTCCTTTACCCCGACTGCAACTGTCACACCTACGCCTTCCGCCACTCCGTCGATCACGCCAATACCCAGCCCGGTTCCGTCGCCCACTCCCACCGCCTTGCCGAACGAGTGTCGTCTGTACGAACCCAACGACAACCTTGTTGCCGCCGCTGGCCCGTTTGCTAACGGCCAGGTCATCCTGGCTTATCTCTGTCCCGGCGACCCGGATGACTTTTACTTCATCGATTTGCCTGCGGACACGCGTGTGGTTGATGCGCGGCTTGCGAATCTATCAGGTGCACTCAATGCTGACCTCTATCTGTACGACCCGGACGACGTGATCGTTGGTCGTAGCACGCAGCCGGGGGTCTCCTCAGAACGCATCCAGTTCAATCCTCTGTTCAGCGGTCGCTACAAGGTGCGCGTCCATGCGATCAGCGGCTGGAACACGATGCCTTACTCATTGGTGGTCTTCTGGTCTGGAACGCCGAAGAGCTTCTTGCCGTTCGTAACCTATCAACGCCCACCCACCCCGACGCCAACCGCCACCCCTTCCTCGACTCCTACCCCAACCATAACACCCACCCCCGGCCCTTGCCAGCGTTATGAGCCGAACGATAGTCTCAGCAGCGCGTTTGGCCCCCTCGCCAACGGTTCGGTGATCGAAGTCGCCTTGTGCGACGGCGATCCGGAAGACTACTATCAGGTGGCGCTGGCCGGCGCTGCGACCTTGCGGGTGGATCTGGACAATCTCCCTGCGGGCACGGACTACGACCTCTATCTCTACGATGCCACTGCTCCGCAGAATTACCTGGCGCGGTCGGTCAATGTCGGGACAACGCCGGAGTCCATCCAAATCAATCTATCGTCTGGGAGTTATGCGCTGCGCATCTATCCATCGACGTCAGGGCGGAGCAACCAACCCTACAGGTTGGCTGTCAACTGGGCGCCGGAAGTTGACATTGGCAGGGAGTCGATGTTGGAGCTTCCTTCCATTTTGACCACGTAATCCATGCTTCTGGGCGGCTATGGCGCCGTTGGAGGTTCATGTACAGTTCGAGAGCCAGTTTCAGCGGCGCAAGTCCAATATGAGAGTTGTAATGAAGTCTATCGCACGCTGTATTCACGCACAGTGCAGCCTCATTGTGCTCATGTTGCTCACCGCTGTTGTCGTCAAGTTGGCGGCAGGTGGCATGGCGTTGGCGGCTCCCTCGACTGGTGAAAGTGTAGCTCCGCTGCAAGCCACCCCTAGCCCCGCTCCTGGTCAGCCTGCGCCTCCGGCTGATTTGACCTCTGAGCCAAACGCGGCTCCGCGGGAGACAGCTCCGGTAGCGACTGCAGACGATGCCTTGCCCGATAAGTTTTTGTTTACGATTGGCGCGCAACCGCCGGTGGGGCAATTCAATTTCCCGCGCGGACTCGGCATCGCTGCCAACGGCGCTGTTTTCGTCACGGATTTCAACAACCGTCTACAAGGGTTTTCGGCCACGGGCGCCTTCCAGACGGCGCGTGGTAGCGCAGGCACAGGCGAGGGAGCGTTTTGGGATGCCCTGGATGTCGCGGTCTCTGGCTCTGGCGAAATCTATGTGGCGGATACGGGCAACAATCGCATCCAACGCTTTGGGCCAGACCTCAGCTTTCGATCTTCTTTCATTATTCATGGTCCGGCTCAACTTGCCTTTGCCGCGGATAGCACGTTATATGTGGCGCAACCCAATGCGCACGTCATCGTTCGGCTCGACGCCGTTACAGGCGCACTTTTGGGCGGGTTTGGCAGCTACGGCGCCGGGAATGGTCAGTTTGCCTACCCCAGAGGGGTGGCGGTGGCGCCTAACGGAACGATCTATGTGGCTGATAAGGAGAATCACCGCATCCAGTATTTCAGTGTCAGCGGCCAGTACCAGGGACAGTGGGGGTCATCTGGCGAGGGGAATGGCCAGTTCATCTCGCCATCTGCCGTTGCCGTCGCCAGGGATGGCAGTGTGTACGTGGCCGACTATGATCTTCATCGCATCCAGCGCTTCTCTGCCACGGGTCAATTTTTGTCCAAGTGGGGATCGCACGGCAGCGGCGACGGACAATTCGCCAACCCAGTCAACATAGAAATAGCGCCAGATGGCACGATCTACGTAGCTGATGAGCAAAACCACCGCATCCAGCGCTTCTCGGCCACGGGTCAATTTATTGCCAAATGGGGGGCCAACGGCCAGGCTGATAGCCAATTCAATGGTCTGCGGGATGTGGCGGTGTCCAGCGACGATAGCATGTATGTCGTCGATCTCGGCAACGCGCGCATTCAACAGTTGGCGAAGACAGGATTGTTTCTGCGCAAGTGGGGCTCTGCCGGAACGGGCAACGGGCAATTCTTCACTCCTGAAGGCATCGGCGTCGCTCCCAATGGGAATGTGTATGTAGCCGACAGCGGCAATCATCGCGTCCAGCGTTTTGGCAGCGATGGCGTCTTCTTGGGTAAATGGGGCGCCAATGGCACTGGCAACGGCGCTTTCAATTATCCGCGCGATGTCGCCGTTGCGCCAGATGGCACGGTCTATGTCACCGACTATCTCAATAACCGGGTGCAGCGCTTTTCAGCCACGGGGCAGTACTTGGGCAAGTGGGGGGCGTTGGGAACGGGCGATGGGCAGTTCAACAGCCCTTCGGGCATCGCCATTGCCGGCAATGGCACCGTTTATGTCACCGACTATCTCAATCACCGGGTGCAATACTTTGCAGCGAATGGGCAGTTCTTGGGCAAGTGGGGTTCTTTTGGCAACGGTGACGGACAATTCAATGGGCCGTGGGGGATTGCAGTTGGCCGCGATGGGACGATCTATGTGACAGATTGGATCAACTTTCGCGTACAGCGTTTTACCGCCACCGGCCAGTTCCTGGGTAAATGGGGGCAATGGCATCACAGCGAAGGCAATTTTGCCTGGCCCACCGGCGTCGCTCTTGCTTCGGATGGAAACGCCTATGTCTCCGAGTGGGACACCAGACGCGTCCAGGTCTTCGGCCCGACGTATGCAGACACCTGGCGCGCGGAGTTCTTCGGCAACCGTTGGCTGGCCGACCGCGCGGTTTTGATTCAGAATGTGGCTGCGATCGATTATCAGTGGAATGATGATTCACCTGGCGCTGGCGTTCCCATCGATAACTTCTCCAGCCGCTGGCAGCGACGCGTATGGTTCGAGCCGGGTGCGTATCGTTTTACGGTCAGCGCCGATGATGGGGTGCGTTTTTGGGTGGATGACAAATTGCTGATCGAATCGTGGCAAGACCCCCAGGTAACCACCCTGCAGGCGAACTTGGCTCTCGACAGAGGCTATCATCGCTTGCGCGTCGAGCACTACGAAGCATTCGGCTTTGCCGGTATCCGACTTGCCTGGGAAGTATTGCCCGATATCTATGAGCCAGACGATGCGTGCGCGCAGGCGCGCGCCATCGATGCCAACGCCGCTGCGCAAACGCACAACTTCCACGTCACCGGTGATGTCGATTGGGTGCGTTTCGAGGCCACGATTGGCAATCGCTACACGATCGAAACCAGTAACCTCGGAATCAATAGCGATACGATCATGGCGCTCTATCGCTCTGATTGTGTGACCTCGATCGGGTTGGACGACGATGGCGGGCCTGGCCTGGGATCGCGTATCGTCTGGGTTGCCAACGAGGATGAGACGCTGTATGCGAGGGTCCTTCCGTTCTCTGGAGATCGCACCGGAGCGAACAGCAACTACGATCTTGCTTTGACCGCTGTGGTCCTGGCGCCGAAGATTGCCCCGTCATCGCTTTCCGCCGTCGTGGACTTCGGAGGCAATACCACCCAACATCTTACCCTCAGTAACCCTTCCGCTTCATCCATCCAGTTCGTCATCAATGATACGGAAACGAGCCGGCCGGCCGCGGCGGGGAGTATGGAAATCCTAGCCACGCAAGCGGCTCGCCAGGACAAACAAGAGCGCAAGGGCGTGGTCCCGCCAACCGCTGCAGCTGTCACGAATAGCGGCAAAGACCTGGCTCAGCCATTGGCCTATCGCTATCATGGTCCCATGACGAATCTGCGCATTCTGGTTTACGCCGACGATACGTTCGCCGAAGCCGGCAATACCTTTGTCGAACAAGCCCTGCGCTATCTGGGATTGAGCTACACCTCGTACTATGCCGATTGCGATGGTTTTGGGGCGGCGCTCGTGGGCGGTAGCTGGGATGTCGTTCTTGTCGCGCACGACAATTGGTATTGCCTGGGAAACTACTGGAGCGAATTGGAAAGCTATCTGCAAAGCGGGGGCAAGGCAGCCATCGAGACTTTCGATATCGATGGTTCTAACAGCGAAGCCACGACGCTGTGGACAACTCTGGGCATCGTTCCGATGAGTGACCTAACCGCGATAGCGCCGGTCTATCGTTGGGCGCTGAGCGACCGCCTCTTTTCATCCCCGCGCGGTGTGCCCGATATGACCGACCTCCAGATCCCGTATCTCGATAACGGCGATCGCATCCAGATAGTGGGAGCGACAACGGCGAAGGCGGGGTTCACCACGACGGCACAGGCGAACCAGTCAGCGATCGCTGTGGCTTTGGGTGGACGAGCTATCATCGACAGCTGGATTGTCAGCCAGGCCCGTTCCGATCAGGATAGCGACGGTCTGGCCGATGGCCTGGAACTATGGATGAACCAGATCAGCTACCTCACTGGTGCCACTGGCAGCGACGCTGCCTGGCTGAGCGCCAATCCAGTCTCTGGCACTATTCCGGGCGGAGGCAGTCAAGACATCGAAGTCACTTTCAACGCCGCCGGTTTACGCGCGGGTGTTTACAACGGCGCGCTCATGATCTTCCACGACGGCAATGTCCTCAACCCTCTCGTCGCACCAGTTGAGTTCACTGTCAGGGCCGCCACTCCTACCCCCACGCCGACGTCTACACGAACTTTCACTCCCACACCAACACCTACACGCACACCCACACGCACGCCGACGTTGACGCCGACGCCGACTTCCACCCCGACCGCTACGGTCACGCCGACGTCAACCCTGACTCCATCCCCTACCTCGACTCCCCTGGCGCCACAATGTGTGCTCGGCGAACCCAACGATTCGTTTGGGGCGGCCGCAGGGCCGTTGCTGAACAATCAGGCGGTCGTAGCTGCGCTTTGCAGTGGCGACCCTGATGACTTCTACCGCGTCGATCTACCTGCCAATACCGAAGTCCGAATCACACTCGGCGGTTCTCCGGGCAACCTCGATGCCGACCTCTATCTTTACAACGCCG
>JAIBAP010000045.1 GCA_019695115.1 Caldilineales bacterium
ATGGACACCAGGCGAATGACAGTTGACATAGCAAACCTCCTTCGAATGATGTGACTTCTATTCTACCTCAATTGTTAACGTTCCGCTCGACCGTTTGCTCCTCCCAAAATTTTGCGCAAAAATTGAGCATCACGCATCACGTTTCAGGACCGAGTATCATTTCTTTAGCTAGCCATCTATAGGAGATCTCCCATGTCTACAATCGACAATTGGCAAGCCGAATTGAACAATGCGGCGCTCTATCGGGCGCTGGCGGCGGCGGAGAAGGACGCCCGGCTGGCCGAGGTGTACGGGCGCATGGCGGCGGTGGAGGAAGGCCACGCCGCCACCCTGGCCGAGCAGCTGCGCTCCGCCGGCGCAGTTCTCCCGGCCTTTCGTCCGTCCTGGCGTACACGCACGCTCAGCGGGCTGGCGCGGCGCTTTGGGCCGGGTTTCGTGTTGCCCAGCGTGGTGACGATGGAGGAGATGGCCGGCCACGGTTACAGCCAGGAGGCCGGGCGGGGGACGATGGCGGCGCAAGAGCAATCGCACGCGCGGCTGTTGCGCGCCATCACCGGCGGGGCGGGCGGGATGGAGGGCGCACGGCTGGCGCAGATGGAGGGCCGGCACCGTTCGGCGGGCGGGAACGCGCTGCGGGCGGCGGTACTGGGCGCCAACGATGGCCTGGTCTCGAATTTGAGCCTGGTGATGGGGGTGGCGGGAGCAGAGATGGCGGCGGGGACGATTTTGGTGACGGGGCTGGCCGGGCTGCTGGCGGGGGCGATTTCGATGGCGCTGGGCGAATGGCTGTCGGTGCAAAGCTCGCGCGAGTTGTACAAACATCAGATCGCCCAGGAGACGGCCGAGATCGTGGCCGACCCCGAGGAGGAGATCGAGGAGTTGGCGCTGATCTACCAGGCGCGGGGGCTGGCGGAGGCGCAGGCGCGGCAGCTGGCCAGCCAGATGATGAGCGATCAGCAGATGGCCGTGGCCACGCTGGCGCGCGAGGAGTTGGGCATCAACCCGGAGGAGTTGGGCGGCTCGGCCTGGGAGGCGGCGATCACCTCGTTCGTGTTGTTCGCCCTCGGCGCCATCATCCCCGTGATCGCCTATTTCTTCCTCAGTGGGCTGGCGGCGGTGGCCCTGAGTGTGGCCCTGAGCACGCTGGGTTTGTTCACCATTGGCGCTGCCATCACCCTGTTCACCGGGCGGAAGGTGCTGTATTCGGGCCTGCGCCAGGTGTTGTTCGGGCTGGCGGCGGCGGCCGTGACCTACGCCATTGGGCGGCTGGTGGGGGTGAGTTTGGCGGGATGAGGTTGGCGGTATGGACGCAAATTGGGCAACATGCTCATGAGGCCGCCATGCCATTTTTTGCGTTCCCGCCCGCCCTGGCATACCCTACCGACATGACCAGTCCCCTCACCTTTCCACCCCACTTCCTCTGGGGCGCCGCCACCTCCTCCCATCAGATCGAAGGCGCCTGGCAAGAAGACGGCAAGGGCGAATCGATCTGGGATCGCTTCAGCCACACGCCCGGCAGAATCCGCGACAAGAGCACCGGCGACATCGCCTGCGACCACTACCACCGCTGGCCCGAGGACATCCGCCTGATGCAAGACCTGGGGCTGAACGCTTATCGCTTTTCCATTGCCTGGCCGCGCATCCTGCCCGTCGGCCGCGGCCAGGTCAACCAGGCCGGGCTGGATTTCTACAGCCGGCTGGTGGACGCCCTGCTGGCGGCGGGGATCAAGCCATTCGCCACGCTCTACCATTGGGATCTGCCGCAAGCCCTGCAGGACGAGGGCGGCTGGCCGGCCCGCCCCACCGCCGAAGCCTTCGTCGAGTACGCCGATGTCGTCAGCCGGGGGCTGGGCGACCGCGTGCAGCACTGGATCACACTCAACGAACCCTGGTGCATCGGCTTTCTCAGCCATCAGGTTGGCGAGCACGCGCCCGGTCGTCAGGATTGGTACGAGGCCCTGGCCGCCGCCCACCATGCCCTGCTCTCGCACGGTTGGGCCGCGCCGGTGTTGCGCCGCAACAGCCCTGCCGCCGAGGTGGGCATCACCCTCAATTTCACTTACAGCCAGTCCGCCAGCGAGAGCCAGGCCGACCGCGCTCTGGCCCGCGAGTTCGACGGCTACTTCAACCGCTGGTTCCTCGACCCGCTCTACGGCCGCCGCTATCCCGCCGATAAGGTCGCCTTCTACCAGGAAATCAGCAAAGTCCTGCCGAACGGTCTTGATTTCGTCCGTCCGGGCGACTACGAGGCCATCGCCGCGCCCACCGATTTCCTGGGCGTCAACTACTACACCCGCGAGGTCTTCCGCAACACGGTTGCCCCCGACAACCTGCCGCAGCAGGTCTTCGGGGCGCCGGCCAGCGAGCTGACCGACATGGGTTGGGAGGTCTACCCGGACGGCCTCTACCGGCTGCTCAATCGCCTGCACTTCGAGTATCAGATCCCCAAGCTGTACGTGACCGAGAACGGGGTCAGCTATGCGGACGGGCCGGATGTCGAAGGCCGGGTGCGCGACCAACGCCGCATCGACTTCCTGGCCGCTCACTTCGCCGCCGCCCATGGCGCCATCCAGAACGGCGTCCCCTTGCAGGGCTATTTCGTCTGGACGCTGCTGGACAATTTCGAGTGGGCGCACGGCTATCGCCAGCGCTTCGGCCTGGTTTGGGTCGATTTCGCCACGCAGCAGCGCCTGCCCAAGGATAGCGCCCTATGGTATCGGGATGTGATCGCCCGCAATGGCCTTGTCTTGGACACGGATTGAACGGATCGGCGCGGATTTTTGCCACGATTTCGCCTCACAACCAGACTTAACACAAAGGCACGAAGAACACGAAGAAAACACAAAGCGATGATGTTTATCGCCGTTTTTGTGTCACCTTTGTGGCCTTCGCACCTTTGTGTTTAACCCTTTCCCCAATACCATTTGTGTTTCCCCCATTTGTGTCACCTTTGTGGCCTTCGAGCCTTCGTGTTTCATCCATTCCCCAACACCATTTGTGTTTCCCCCATTTGTGTCATTACCAGGACTATCAGCCTATCAGTCGGCCGGCGTCGATATCGAGGCCGGTGAGCGCGCGGTTGACCTGATGAAGGCGGCCGTGCAGAGCACCTATGGGCCGGAGGTGCTGGCCGGGATCGGCGCCTTCGGCGGGCTGTACGAGGCGGCGGCGCTGCGGGCGGCGGCTGATACGATCCTGGTGGCAAGCACCGACGGCGTGGGCACCAAGACCAAACTGGCGGCGCAGCTGGGGCGGTGGGAGGGCATCGGCCACGACATCGTCAACCATTGCACCAACGACATCCTGGTGCAAGGCGCGCGCCCGCTCTTCTTCCTGGACTACATCGCCGCCGCCAAACTCGACCCCGTCCAGGTGGCGGCGGTGGTGGGCGGCATCGCCGCTGCCTGCCGGTCGGTGGGGGCGGCGCTGTTGGGCGGAGAAACGGCCGAGATGCCGGGGGTCTACGAACCGGGCGCGTTCGATTTGGTGGGGACGATCGTCGGCGTCGTCCGCCGGGCCGAACTGATCGACGGCAGCCGCATCCGTCCTGCCGACGCAATCATCGGCTTGCCCTCGAACGGCCTCCACACCAACGGCTACTCGCTCGCCCGCACCGTCTTCGCCGATTGGGACTTGCTGGCGACGCCGCCCGGCCTCGACCTCCCCCTCGCCGATGCCCTCCTGGCCCCGCACACCTGCTATCTCGACCCGGTTTCCCGCCTCCGCCAGGCGGGGATCGACCTCAAGGGCCTGGCCCACATCACCGGTGGTGGCATCCCCGGCAACCTGCCCCGCATCCTGCCCGACGGCCTGGGCGCCCGCCTGGAGTGGGGCAGCTGGCCCGTCCCCGCCCTCTTTGGCCTCCTCCGCCGCGGCGGGAACATCGACGGGGCCGAGATGGTGCGCGTTTTCAACCTGGGCCTGGGCATGCTGGCCGTCGTCCCGCCGGAGCAGGCCGGGGCCGCGCTCGACCTCATCCAGCCGGCCTGTCGCGTGGGCGAGATCCGGGCCTGGGCTGGGGAGGGTGAGCGGGTTCGGATTGAGTAAATCTGGCTGAGAGTTTGAATGCAGGTCGCGAGTGGGGCCCCCACCCTGTCTTTCCGAATGGGTCGATCTGGCGCCCGCTCGCTTCGATCAGCCAGTGAGGAATCCCCAAGGTCGAAAGTCCACAGGCAGGAGGATGGGCGGATTGAGAGGGATGGGCAGATCGCTGAACCCACGCACCCACGGGCGCGTTTGACTGGAAGGCAAGGTGCAAGTATAGTCGTCTATTGGAGTTCACCAGTTGAGCTTCGTTTCCCGCTTCACACCGAAGGTTCTCTATGGCGCCTGCCTACTACGACTCAGATCTGGCCGAACGTGTCTTTCATTCCCTGCCTGCCGTCGATCAGATGGAGGTGATGACGTTCGGGGCTTCCTTCCATCGCTTGAATTTGGAGAAGAAGCTCGAACGTGCGCAAGCGAAAATTCAGGCGATGGAGGCGCGCTACGGCGTCACCTTGGATCGCCTTGAACTCCAGGGGCTGCCAGACGACGCCGATTACGCCATGCACGAAGACTTTGTGGAATGGCGATACTGGCAACGGGTCGCACGAGAGACACAGAAAGCCATCGATGCACTCTCCGTGTTTGCCCTCACATTGGGACCGAGTTGATGCAGGCGCGCATTCTTGCCCTGTTTGCTGCCTACGGCGACCATATCGCCCGTCTTGTCCCCGTACATGTAGAAGACGAGTATCTCAAACTTGTGATCTACTTCGCCGACGGCAGCAATCTGCGGGTTGCAGAAGAATGGAACGGCGGCGTTCTTTCAAGTTACAGCTATTATTGGCTTTCCGCAGACGACAGCCTCAAGATAGGTTGGGACAATGCCCCACATCATCGGGAATTGGAGCATTTCCCTCATCACAAGCACATTGGGCGACAGGAGAATCGCTTTCCTTCTGCAGAAAGGCGCCTCGAAGATGTCATGCGGGTTATCCTGGCGCAGATGAATGCACCTGATCAGGCATAGCTGTGGGATCAGTGGCCCGATCATCTCGCCTCGTCCTCCTCCTCTCCGGCGGCGGCAGCAACCTGCAGGCCATCCTCGACGCCTGCGCCGACGGTTGGCTGCCGGCGCAGGTCGTGGCCGTGATCGGCAACAAAGCTGAGGCGTTTGGGCTGGAGCGAGCGCGACGCGCCGGCGTCCCCGCCATCCACCTCTCTCCCGCCCCCTTTCGCGACCTGGCCGACCCCCGCCGCGCCTACGATGCCGCCCTGGCCGATCTGGCGGCCGGGTTCCGGCCCGACTGGGTGGTGCTGGCTGGGTGGATGCGGCTGCTGACCATGCCTTTCCTCGCTCGTTTCCCCGGCCGGGTCGTCAACCTGCACCCCGCCAGGCCCGGCGCCTTCCCCGGCGCCCACGCCATCGAGCGCGCCTACCAGGCTTCCCGGCGGGGCGAGATCAGCGAGACGGGCGTTATGGTGCATCTGGTGCCCGACGAGGGCATGGACGATGGCCCCGTCCTGGCCTGGGAGCCTGTGCCCATCCTCCCCACCGATGCCCTGGCCGACCTGGAAGCCCGCGTCCATGCCGTCGAGCACCGGCTGCTGCCCGAAACCTTGCGCCGGCTGATCGCCGGTGAACTTCCCTCCTCCTGAGCAGGCGACGATGGCAGCACCTCCCTTCCGTTTCGCCGTCCTCCTCGTCGCGGCCTCGCTGCTGCTCTGGGCAGCCGCTTCGCCCGGCAGCGCCGTTGCGCTTGCCCGCCCGCCCATCCCCACCGACCTCAGCCAACGCGACGGCTACGGCGCCTTGCCGGTGGGCGAGATGACCGGCAGCCCCCGTCTCCAGTTTCGCTTCCGCCTCGAAGCCCCGGCCGGCCTGCGGCTCACGCCGGAACTGGAGGTGCGTTCGGTCGCCACGCCGTTTTCGGGGCCAAATTTCAGCGGCGATGGCTTCGTGACCAGCGGTTCGCCGCAGACGGCGGCGGTGTGGACGACGGAACCGCTGGCCCAGGCTGGCTATCACTGGCGCCTGCGGCTGCGCTTGGGCGCAAAGACCGGGCCGTGGGTGGCGTTCGGCAGCAATCGCGACGAAGTCGGCGGGGCTGAAGCCCTGGCCGCCGCCGATTTCTACGCTCTCTACGAGCCTCTGCTCCCCGACGCCCGCCCCCCGGTCGGCTTCGAGTCGTTGACGCGGCTGGCGGCTCTGCCCCTGCTCACGCCCGGCGTCGAAACGCGGCAGGTGTCATCGTTCGACCGCACCGAGGGCAACACCGATGGCGGCAGCGACGCTCCCGGGCTGGAATCGCGCTTCTATCAGGAAGACGGGGCCGAGGTGGTGTTGGAGGTGGATGGGCCGGGCCAGATCAACCGTATCTGGTTCGCCGAAGCCAACGACCCGGCCTTTGCCAACACGCGCTTGCAGTTCTTCTTCGACCACGCCGCCGCCCCCAGCTACGAGATCACCATCGTCGACATGACCTCGGGCCAGACGCCGCCGTTCGTCCGGCCACTGGTGCTGGACCCCGACCTTTCGTCCGGCGGCTGGATTTCCTATGTCCCCATCCCCTTTCGCCAGGGCGTCAAGGTCCGCTTGCTCGGCCCGCATGTCCACTATCAGATCACCTACCAGGTCTTTTCCAGCCCGGCCGGCGTGACCACCTTTCGCGGCAACGAAGATTACAGCCTGGCCCAGCACCTTTGGCAACGAAGCGGCCAGGATCCCAAACCGACCCGTGGCAACCGCCAGCTGACCGGCGGCGGTTCGTTGGCCCCAGGCGCCACAACCACCCTATTCGAGCTTGAGGGCGGCGGCGCGCTGCAAAGCCTCCGGCTCTGGATTCCCCAGCTCGAGGCGAGCATCCTGGGCGCGCCACCCCAAACCGACACCGTGCGCGGCCATCAGAACGGCGCCTCCAGCTTTCGCCTCACCCCGGCCCGGCCCGCTATCGCCACCCGCCTCCGCCTCCGTCGCTTCTGCCGCTTCGCGCCCCAGACGGCGCTGGTGACGGTGAACGGCGTCGAGCTTGGGAGGTGGGAGCGGCAACTCAGCGAGGACCGCTACCGCTGGTGTGACGATAGCTTCGACCTGCCGCCGCAGCTGGTCGGCAAGGGGCCATTGTCGCTGCGCATTGCCAGCGCCGACTCGCCTGCCGCCTGGTACGAGGCTTTCTACTGGCTGGAGCAGGCGCAGGGCCTGGACTGGGTGGTGGTGGATGCGCTCGATGTCGGCGACTCTGCGGACGAGCGGCGGCACGACTACACCATCACCGGCCAGACGGCAGCCGGCAGCTACACCGCCACCTATCGGCCCCTTCTGACCCCGCAACCTGCCAGTGAGTCGCTGTTGGCGGGGCTGCGGCTGCGGATCAGCGTCGATCATCAGCCGCAACCGCTGGTGGATGCGCCGGTAGGCGCCTTCTTCGGCTCGGCGCGCGGCCAGGCCAACATCACTTCGCTCATGGCAGGGATGCGGCCGGAGGACGATTCATTCTACAGTTTCTGGCCGATGCCGTTTGGCTCGCGGCTACGGGTCGAGTTGGTCAACGACAGCCCCGAAGATCTGGCGGAATTCCGCTTTCAGGCGGCGCACTCGCCCCGGCGCTATCCGCTCCCCGGCCGGGTGAGCGGCTATTTCCGGGTCTTCGAGTCGCTTTCTCGCCCGACCACACCCGGCCGAGACCATCCCCTGGTGACGGCCACCAGCGCCGGCAAGCTCGTGGGTCTGCATCTTCTCGTCCACAGCGGCGGCGAAGGCTTCATCGAAGGCGACGAACGTTTTCATACCGACGGCGCCCGGACGCCAACGGTGCGCGGAACCGGCACCGAGGACATCTTCAACAGCGCCTGGTATTACAACCGTGGTCGGGTCATCACCGCCGTGCATGGGGCCAACTCCACCCGCTCGGAAGGGTGGGTGGATCAATATCGCTGGTATCTCTCCGACGCCATCCCCTTCGCCGCCAGTCTGCAGGGCGGGATCGAACACGGCGGCGGCAACGACATCGACGCCGATTACTCCTCCTGGGCCTTTCTTTACCAGACCCCCGCGCCCGCCCTCCTGCGGGCCGATGTCGTCGAGCTTGGCCTGGTCGCCGACAGGGAGGCGCACGAGGTCATCTTGTCTGGCCCGGCCATGTCTGGCCCGGCCATGTCTGGCCCGGCCATGTCTGGCCCGGCCACCGTCTACACCCTGACGGCCATGTTCGAGGGCGATGACGACGCCGCTTTCAGGGCTGCCGGATACCGGCTGCCGCTCGGCTCGGCCATCACCCTCACTCTGAGCCTCGACCCCAACGCCGCTCAGATCACCCTGCGCCGGCGCTACGACCAGGGGGTGGGCATCGAGCGTCTGCTTGTGCACATCGACGGCCAGCCCGCGCCCGACTGGCTGGATGGTGGCCGCAACCGCGCCCGTCGCTGGCGCGAAAGCACCTACCTGGTTCCGCCCGAGCTGACGTTGTCGAAACGACAGATCACGGTGCGGTTGGAGCCGGCGCCGTGGGCGGGGAGCGACAGCGCCAACCTGTCAGCCCTGGCTGCCTTCAGCCAGCATCGCGTCTGGCTAGCGTCGGGCGGCCGCCAGGGGCCGTGACCAATTCGAGCCAGCTCAGGTGCGCCAACGCCTCCTCGCGCGTTTGCCCACACATCTCCAGCGACGGGCCCAGGCTTTGGCACACGGAAGGGCGCTCTCGCCGGCCATAGAGAGCGCAGCGCAGGTCGTCCGTCAGGTGCAGGCAGCGCACCCCGGCCGGCTTTCCGTTGGGCATGCCGGGGATGGGTGACGAGATCGAGGGAGCGATGCAACACGCCCCGCAGCCAGCACGGCACTCCATACGCAACACGCTCTACCGACTACGGCGCCCGGAACACGGAACACGGAACACGAAAACCCCCTCACCTCACTCCCCCCCGCAACGCCATCGCAATCTCCTCCTGATCCACCGGCAGCCGGTCGATGCGCACGCCCACGGCGTTGTAGATGGCATTGGTGATGGCCGGGGTGGTGGGAATGCTGACGATCTCGCCCACGCCCTTGCCGCCATATGGCCCCGCCGCCGCCGGATGCTCGACATGGATGACCACGATCTCCGGCGCCTGGACGATGGACGGCATCCGGTAGCGGGCCAACCGGTCCGAGAAAGGCACGCCGTTTTCGACGATGAAATGCTCGGTGAGCGCATTCCCCAGCCCCATCATCACCCCGCCTTCCACCTGCCCCACCATCCCCAAGGGGTTGAGCACCTTGCCCACATCGGTGGCGGCGATGATCGTCAACACCCTCACCTCACCGGTGCGCGTGTCCACCTCGACTTCGGCCGCCTGGGCCGCAAACGAAAAGGCGAAATGCATGTCGCCGCCCTGTCCCAGCGGCTTCGTCTCCGGCGCCCAGTATTCGTACAGAGCCTTCGCCGTCCGCCCCTCTGCCTTCATCATCCCCACCACCTCGCCCAGCGGCACCTGGTGGCCGTTGACATAAGCCAGGCCCTCGCTGAAGCGAATCTGCTCCGGCGGGAGGTCGTATCGCTCGGCCAGGGTGCGGGCCATGCCCTCGCGCAGGGTGATGGCCGCATAACGCACGGCGTTGCCGGTGACGAAGGTCTGGCGCGAGGCGGTGGTGGGGCCGCCGTCGGGGGTCAGGTCGGTGTCCATTACCAGCGCCCGCACACGGTTCGGGTCGAGCCTGAACTCCTCGGCCGTGATCATCTGCATCACCGTCACTAACCCCTGGCCCAGCTCAGCCGACGAGCTGCGCGCCTCCAGCGTGCCGTCCTCGAACAGTTCGACTTCGGCCAGCGCCTTGTCGGGGGCGCCGCCGCCCAGACCGGTGTTTTTGTAGCCCACGGCAAAGCCCCAGGCCCGCAGCAGATGGGCGGCGGCGGGATCGGGGCGGGGAGCGAAGGGGTTTTCGCCGCCTCGGCGGCGCATTTCCGCCTCTACAAGGTCGATGCATTCGCTCAAACCAACGCTTTCGTGTAGTAATTGGCCGGTATTGGTCGTGCTACCCAGCCGCAGCGCGTTCTGGCGGCGCAGATCGACCGGGTCGCGGCCCAGGGTCGCGGCCAGTGTGTCCATCAGGCTCTCGATGGCGAAGGCCGATTGGGTGACGCCAAAGCCGCGGAAAGCGCCAGCGGGCGGGTTGTTGGTGTACATCGCATAGCAATCGGCCTGGCAGTGGGGCGCGTCGTAGGGGCCGGCCGAGTGGGTGGTGGCGCGGGTCATCACCTTCTCGCCCAGCGAGGCATAGGCGCCGGTGTCGCCGTACAGCTCGGTCTCCACGGCGGTCAGGCGACCATCCTTTGTGGCGCCCATCTTGACCCGGATCTGGGTGGCGTGGCGCTTGGGGTGGGCGATCAGGCTTTCGTGGCGGTCGTAGAGCAGCTTGACCGGCCTGCCCGTGGCGTTGGCAAGCAATGCGGCGTGGATCTGCCCGGCGATGTCCTCCTTGCCGCCGAAGCCGCCGCCCATCAGCTGGCCCACCACGCGCACCCGACCATCGGGCCAGCCGAAGGTGCGGGCGACCTGGTGGCGGTCCTGGTAGGGGATCTGCGAGCCGACGTAGATTTCCATGCGGCCGTCGGGCAGCGGCCGGGCGATGCTGCACTCCGGTTCCAGAAAGGCGTGGTCGGTGATGGCCGTGTGATAGGTGTGCTCCAGGATCACATCCGCCTCGGCAAAACCAAGCCCCACATCGCCCTTGCGCACCTTGATGTGTTTCAGTAAATTGCCCTTTTCGTGTAGTGAAATACTGTCGTCCTGCCTGGCCTGCACCGGGCTGGAGATGACCGGCTGCGCTTCCAGCTCGATCTCGATCAGCGCCAACGCCTGTGACGCGATCTCACGCGTCTCGGCGGCGACGATGGCGATGGCGTCGCCCACGTAGCGTGCTCGCTCACCCACGCCGATCAGGCTCGGCCAATCGAAGATGACCAGGCCGTGGTTGTGCTCGGCAGGGATGTCGGCGGCCGTCAGCACTGCCGCCACGCCGGGCAGAGCCTGCGCCCGGCTGGTGTCGATCCGGCGGACGATGGCGTGCGGGACTTCGGCCCGCTTGACGCCGGCGTGCAGCATGTCCTCGAAGCTGAGGTCGTCGGTGTATATGGCCGCGCCTGTGACTTTGTCGACGGCGTCAGCGCGGATGACGGGGGCGCCGATGACGTGCAGCGGCTGGCCGGAGAGCGGAACCGAGGGCGGGGGCACAGGATCGCCGGTGCGCAGCGAATGAGCGGCGGCCAGGATGGCGCGTTCGATAGTGGGGTAGCCGGCGCAGCGGCAGAGCGTGTCCTTGAGCGCATGCCGGATTTCGTCCGGGCTGGCGTCGGGTTGGCGGTTCAGGAGGGCGGCGGCGGTCATGAGCTGGCCAGGGATGCAGAAACCGCACTGGACGGCGCCGTAAGTCACGAAGGCTTGTTGCAGGGGATGTAGATCGCCATGCGTGGTGCGTGGTGCGTGGTGCGTCCCGGATGGGGGAGCGCAGGTGGCGGCGAGGCCCTCGATGGTGGTGATCGCACGGCCCTGGGCGCGGGCGGCGGGGTAGATGCAGGCCAGTTGCGGTTCGCCATCGACCCAGACCGTGCACGAGCCGCATTCGGCTTCCTCGCAGCCGATTTTCGTGCCGGTCAGATGGAGTCGTTGGCGCAGGAGTTGGGCCAGGGTTTCGCCGGGCTGGGAGTCTAGGGCGACGGCCTTGCCATTGACGGTGAGGTGAAGTGTGTGTGTGGGCATGGGGACCTCCGCAATTTGTGACTTTGTGTCAAGGCAGACCGTTCTCGAAACAGTAATAGAGGGTTTGATAGGCCTGGCGGAATTCGATCACGTCTTCCAACACGCTGTTGGGCGGTTCTTTGGCGATCAGCACGCGGGCGATGAAGCCGGCAACCTGCTCCATCTGCGTTTCCTTCATCCCCAGCCGCGTCAGCTCGATGGCGCCCATGCGCAGGCCACTGGGCCGATCCCAATCTTCGGGCCGGTCGGTGGGGAGTAGGTTCTTGTTGGTGATGATGTTCGCTCGCGCCAGCAGATGGGCCACCTCCAGGCCGCCGCCCAGCTGACCGACATCGGCGATGACCTGGTGGGTGGCCGTATAGCCTTTGTGTTTGCCCAGGATGGGGACGCCGCGGGCATCGAGGGCGGCGGCCAGCGCCTGCGCGTTGCGCACGATCTGGGCCATGTAGACTTTGCCGAAGCCGATCATCTCGGCGGCGGCGACGGCCAGAGCCGCCACCCGGTTGACCTGGTGCGTGGCGGCCAGCACGGGGAAGATGGCATGGGTGAGGGGGACGGTCAGGGCGGGGTCGTTCCAGAGGATCATGCCGCTCTGCGGGCCGCTGAACGTCTTGCCGGCGGAGCCGGTGAGCACATCGGCGCCTTCGGCCAGCGGATTCTGGAATTGGCCGCCGGCGATCAGCCCGGCCTGGTGGGCGCCATCGAAAAAGACCTTGCCGCCCCATTCTTGCACCACCTCGGCGATGGCAGCCACAGGCAACGGGAACAGTGTCATCGACAGGCCCAACGCCACCACTTTGGGCCGCACCAACGGCGCCATACGGCGGAACAGATCGATATCGACCGTCAACTCCACGGGATCGAAGGGGATGTCGACGATCTTCAGCCCGCGCTGCCCGGCCGGGCCGTCGATACGATTGCTGGAATGGCCGCCAAACGGCTGCGCCACGCTCATGATCACATCCCCCGGTTCGGTCAGGGCCTGGTAGACGGCCATATTGCCCAACATGCTGCCCATCAAACGGTGATCGGCATAGTGGCAGCCAAAGGCTTGCTTGAGCAGTTCCACGCAGAGGGCTTCGACTTCGTCGATGTATTGGGTGCCGGCGAACCAACGTTGCACCGAGCCGATGTGCCCCTCGGCCGCGCGTGTGCCGATCTCGGACGCCAGCAGCGCCCGGACGGCCGGGCTGGTGGGGGCTTCGGGGGCCAGCAGGTTGAGGCACTGCTGTCCGCGCCAGGTTTCGTTGCGCTTGACGGCGTCCAGCACGGCTTGTTGCACGGCCGCAGCCGATGGGCAGGCGTCCAGGATAGCGCGCGCTTGGGCGAGGATGGCGGGATCGTGGACTTCGGTGGGTGCCTTTGTGGTCATAAGAGGGTGTACTTCAGGTCAGTTTGCGCATGGAAGGCAGCCGCAGCCAGATCAAGGCGGCGGTGAGGGCCAGAACGACAGCGCAAAAGAGAACGATGCCAGACTCGCCCAACCAGTGGGCGCCGCCCCCGGCCAGCAGCGAACCCAACGGCATGGCGCCAAAAAAGACCAGGGTGTAGATGCCCATCACCCGCCCGCGCAGGGCGTCGGGGACGGCGGTCTGCACCAGAGAGTTGGAGATATTGGCCTGGACCATGAACGCCCAGCCCAAGCCCATCATGGCCACCATCGACAGCGGTAGCCAGCGGGCGATGGCGAAAACAGCCAGGACGACCGGCATCATCAGGCTACCGATCGTCCACATCCGCCCGCGCGGCTGACGTTGGCCCAACCAGGCGATCAGCAGCGCCCCCGTCAGTGAGCCGATCCCGCGCGCCGAGAGCAGCAGGCCGTTGGTCTTGACATCGCCGCCCAGGATGTCGACCGACCAGGCCGGGAGAAGCGTGAGGATGCTGACGCCAAACAGACTGATCATGCCCAGGTTGAGGATGATCGCGCGGATGGTGGGATGGGCGGAGGTGTAGCGCAGCCCTTCTTTCAATTGGGATAGCGCCGAACTGCGTTTGGGCTGCGACGCCTGTGGCGCCAGCTTCATCAGCAGCAAGGCGACGATGACGGCGATGAAGGAGAGGCCGTTGATGGTGAAGCACCAGGCCGGGCCGAGCAGGGCATAGACGGCGGCGGCAATGGCCGGGCCAACGACCACGGCGGCGTTGAACATGGTGGCGTTGAGGGCGATGGCATTGGTCAGGTCGTCGCGATCCACCAATTCGACCACGAAAGCCTGCCTTGCCGGCGCATCGAAGGCGTTGGCAACCCCCAGCGCCAGGGCGATGGCGATGATGTGCCAGGGGAGGATGCGGCCGGTGAATACCAGCCCGGCCAGCAAGAAGGCCAGCACCATCATGGCGCTCTGCGTGATCACCATCAAGGTGCGCCGGGACATGCGGTCGGCAATGACGCCGCCGTAGAGGGTGAACAACCACGATGGCAATCCAGAGGCAAAGCCGACGTAACCCAGGAAAGCCGGGGACTTGGTCAGCTCGAACATCAGGTAGCCCTGGGCAGTGGCCTGCATCCAGGTGCCCACCAATGAAACCAACTGGCCGATGAACCACAAGCGGTAGTTGGGCGAGTGCAGCGAGACGAAAGTCCGCTGCAAGCTGCGCGAGGCGCGCGTCATAACGGAGGCGGTTTGCATGGGCTTTGGTAAGGATTCAGTCTGCCGGAGTTTGTTCCCAGGCAGCGAGCATTGTTTCGTGTAGCAAAACGCCGGCCAAATGCCGCCGATAAGCGGCAGATGCCCGGTGGGGGCTGGTGCGGAAGCGGGTTTCGGCCAGGAGGGCGTCGAGGGCGGCGTCGAGGGCGGCGCTTGTAGGCGCCTGACCGGACAACGTCGCCTCGGTCTGGCGCAGGCGGCGGGGTGTGGGGCCGGCCGGCCCGGCCGCCAGCCGGATCGAGGCAATCACCCCGCCCGACCGCCGTAGCCAAACCCCCATATTGAGGATGGCGATAGCCACGCCCTGCGGACGCATCACTCGGCGGAAGGCCGAGGCTTCACCGCTCCCGCGCCGGGCCAGGTGGAAGCCGACGAGGAGATCGGCGGTGGGGTGGAGGGCCGATTGGCCGGGGCCGCGATAGAGGTCGGCGACAGGAAGCAGGCGGCGTCCCCCGGTGCTGGCGATCTCGGCCTTTGCATCCAGGGCAATCAGGGCGATGGCGCCATCGCCAGCAGGCAGGGCGTGGGCGACGTTGCCGCCGAGCGTGGCCGTGTTGCGCACCTGTGGCCCGCCGATCAGGGCGCAGGCCTCGACCAACGCCGGGACGTGCTCGGCCAGGAGCGGAGAATCAACCAGGCGGGACAAGGGGACGGCCGCGCCGACGAAGATGCCATCTTCCTGTTTTTCCACAGCCGTCATTTCGACGATGCGGGTCACGTCCACCAGGGTGTGGACGGGGGCATGGCGGCCCTGCTCGATGTCGAGCAGGAGGTCGGTGCCGCCGCCGATGATGCAGGCCGGGCCGGGCGCATTGGAAAGGGCGACCAGGGCATCGGTGACGGAGTCAGCCAGGTGGTAGGTTTGCCAGCGGGTCATGGGGGCGAAGTATAGGTCAGGCCGCAGAAATTGAAAAACGGGGTCAGGCCAGACGGGTCAGGCGCGGGGTCGCAATGGGGAAGTAGGCCGGGCGAAGCCAGGAGGCCAGGCGCAAGAGCAGCGGCGCCAGCGTCCAGGCGGATTGGGCCAGCCCCGGACGCCCGCTCAGCCGATACAGCAGGGTCGCGACCTGGCTGCGACCCCGCAATTGGCGCAAGATCGGATCGTTGCCAATGCGCTGCGTATAGTCATCGAAGCTGAAATCGTCTTGCTGGAAGGCGGTGAGGATCGCAGCAGCTGCGACCTTGCCATAGGCCAGGGCAAAGCTGATGCCCTCGCCCAGAAGCGGGTCGGCCCCGGCGGCGTCGCCGGCGAGGAGGACGTGTGGGCGCGAGAGGACGGCGGCACTATCGAACCAGTGCAGGGGATGGCCTTTCAGGGCGTATTCCGGCAGGTGAAGATTCCGGCGCGCCAATGCCTCGGCCAGGACGTTCTTCAGATCGAGGCGCGGGCCGCCAGCAACGGCGCGGCTATCGTAGACGCCACGGTTCATGAATGGCTGGCCGCCGACCAGGCTGGGGAAGTCCCAATAGTAGCCCTGCAATCCCCGCCGTAGCGGCGTGAAATCGAACACGGCCCGGCCCTGGGCAAAGGCCGGGTGGTCGCCGGCTTCGGGCGTCAGCACCTCCAGCAGGCGGGCCTTGCGGCCGCCGTCGTCCCAGTGCAGGCTGCGGCGCACGGCGCCGTTGGAGCCATCCGCGGCCACCAGCACCCGCGCCCGGTAGGCCCCCCGCTCAGTCTGCACTTCGATCCCGTCCGGCTGCGCAACAACGCCCGCGATCGCTTCGCCCTGGCGCACCTCCACACCCTGTTTCTCGCCCTGCTGTACCAGCCAGTGGTCGAACTCATCGCGGCGGACGACGCGAAAGGCCGGCGCACCGTGCAGCACATAGGCGACCTCGCCCAAGACGAAGTGGACTTCGTCGATGGTGATGTGCACCGAGTCGAACTCCAAGCCCAGGCCGGTCAGGATGTCGGCGCCGGGCTGGGTGACGCCGCCACCGCACAGTTTGGGGCGCGGGAAGATGGCTTTGTCCACCACCAGGATGCGCCGCGCCCAGGACGGGTCGGCCCGGCAAAGGTGCAGGGCCGTGGACATGCCGGCCGGGCCGGCGCCAGCAATGAGGACATCGACTCCTGTGACCGCTGGCGGCGCGGACATGGCCGCGGACTTAGCCAGCCTCCGCCGTCAGGCGGCGCAGGGCCTCGGCCAGCACCGCCACCCCGCGCTCCCATTCTGCGATCTCGACGTGTTCATCGGGAGTGTGGTCGAGGGTGCTGTCGCCGGGGCCGTAGGCGATGATCGGGCAGCGCCAGACCGGGCCGACGATGTTCATGTCGGAGGTGCCGGTCTTGAGGACGAAGCCCGGCTGCCCGCCCTGCGCCCGGATCGACGGCAGAAAAGCTCGCACCAGGGGGGTGTTCTTGTCCGACCAATAGGCCACCTCCTCGCCCCGGAACTCCAGCTCGCACCCGCCGGCCTCGGCCCGCAGCACATCTTTGAGGTCATCGGGGCCGAAATCGGGCGGAAGACGGAAGCCCAGTTGCAGGTGGGCGGTCTGGATCAGGCCGTCGGTCTGTTCGTCGAAGCTGCGCAGCGAGGGCAGCACCTGATCCCAGGGCCGCTGCCGCCCGACATTGATCTCGTTCACCCGTTCGCGCACCCGGTCCCAGTAGCCGACGGCCAGTTCGCAGGCGCTGGGGATGGGGTTGGCCGTGTGCGAGACCGGCTGCCGGGCCACGACCTCGACCAGCATCCGCCCCTTGTACCCCAGCGTGATCCGATTCCAGCCGCTCGGCTCGCCGATGACGACCAGCGCCGGCCGATACTGGGTGAGGGCGAAGTGGGCGCCGCGCGAGGTCACGGCTTCCTCCTCGGTGGCCCCGATGACGATGATGCGGTAGCCCGGCTGCGGCCCGACCCCGGCTGCGGCCACGGCGAAGGCAGCCAACGGGCCTTTGGCGTCGACCGACCCGCGGCCAAAGAGTTTGCCGTTCTGGATGCGCACCGGCACCAGCCCGCCGACGGTGTCGATGTGCCCCAAGAGGATGATGTCCTGCTGCCTGCCGCCCTGCCCCGGCCCGCCATCGAGGATGCCGACGGCGTTGCCGCCCTCATCGACGAAGGCGCTGAAGCCGTTGCCCGCCATCCACCCGGCCAGGAAGTGGGCGGCCTGGCTTTCTTGTGTGGAGACGGAGGGGATGCCGACGAGGGAGTAGAGGAGGTCGATGCCGCGGGAGGAGACGGCGTCGTGGGGACGGCGGGGTGGGTGGGGTGGGGTGCGGGTGCGGTTGGTCATGGGGGTGTATTGCGTGTTGCGTGTTGCGTATTGATTCGCGCTTCAACTTAGAACCACACTTCGGCGCATCGGTGTGTGTGCGGTTTTTGGGCAATTATGCTGTGACTTCACATCTGGCGTATAATCTATCCAAGATTTTCTCGGAGGCAAGGATGCAAAAGGTTCTACAACTCACCGCGGTTGTCGAGCGCGAAGGCGATGGCTATGTCGCCACCTGCCCGGAATTGGATGTCGTTAGCCAGGGTGACACGGTCGAAAACGCGCGTCTCAATCTGCTCGAAGCGGTGGAGGGGTTCTTCGAAGCGGCTTCGCCTTTGGAGGTTCGACGCCGGACGGAATCAACTTCACAGCACGATGTCCGTTCGGGGCAGACTCTTATCTCGTGTCAAATCGAGGTCTGAACCAGCCAGAGGGGATGCAGCAAAGAACTCAGATAGCTTCTGTTGCACTTGCCGCGTTTTCAACATCGGAATCAGCCCCCCGGCGGCGATGATGGCGCGTAACGAGGGCGAAAGTGGCGGGAAGGGGAAGGCGCCGGCCGCACAGACCACCAGGCAGTTGTCGAGGTCGATGCCGATCTCCTCGCCGAGCTGGATGGCCGCTGCCGCCTCCGGGCAGACGACCGGCAGGATGCCGTTGTTGACGGCGTTGCGGAAATAGATGCGGGCGAAGCTGCTGGCGACGATGGCCTGCACTCCGGCCGCCTTCAAACACCCCACCGCCTGCTCCCGGCTCGACCCGCAGCCCCAATTACGCCCGCCCACGACGATGTCGCCCGGCCGGACATTGGCGGCGAAGCTCGGATCCAGGTCTTCGAGAGCGTGCTGCGCCCATTCGGCGGGCGTCTTCAGTGTGTAGGTGTACTTGCCGGGGAAGATGACATCGGTGTTGACATTGTCGCCATATTTCCAGGCCCGGCCGGAGAGGGGGAGGGTGGAGATTGGAGATTGGAGATTGGTTATTGGCTGCGTACTGCGTACTGCGTATTGCGTATCTTCACTTGCCGCTTGCGACCTGTCATCCTTCGCTGCGCTCAGGACAGGCTCTGCTACTTGCGCCCTGCCACTTGCGACCTGCGACCTGCGACTTGCCACCTGCCATCTGCCACCTGCCGCTCCTGCGATCCGTCCCGCCACGGCGCTGGCCGCGACGATGGCCGGGCTGGCCAGATAGACATCGCTCTCGGCGGTGCCCATGCGCCCGCGGAAATTGCGGTTGCCGGTGCTGATCGTCGCCTCGCCCGGCGCCGGGATGCCCATGTGGTTGCCCATGCACGGCCCGCAGCCGGGTGTGCCGATCATCGCCCCGGCCTGGATAAATGTATCGATGAAACCGGCGGCCAGCGCCTGGCGATAGACCTGACTGGAGGCCGGGATCACCAGCAGCCGCGTGCCCGCCGCCACCCGTTTGATTTCGCCGCTGCCGTGACCCAGCACCCGCGCCGCCTCAGCCAGGTCCCCGATCCGGCCATTGGTGCACGTCCCCAGAAAAGCCTGCTGAATCGGCGTCCCTGCCACCTCAGACAATGGGCGCACGTTGTCGGGGCTGTGTGGGCAGGCGACCAGTGGCTCGATGGCGCCCAGGTCGCAGGATAGGTGGCCGGCATAGCTGGCGCCGGGGTCGGGATAGAGGGCGGAGGCGCGCAGCCGGGCCAGGCAAGCGGCCAGGGGCCAGCCGGTGCGGGCGGCAAGCCGGGGCGCCAGCCAGTCGAATGTGGCCTCGTCCGGCGGGATGTAGGCGCTCTTCACCCCCGCCTCGGCCATCAGGTTCGGCAAGACCATGCGGCTTTCCACGCTCAGGCCCGTGATGCCCGGCCCGCTGAACTCGATCGATTGGTAGATGCCGCCGTCGGCGCCGATCTCCCGCAGCAGCCACAGCCCCAAATCCTTGGCCGTGACCCCGGCTGGTAGCTCGCCCACCAACTCGACCCGGATCGTCTCCGGCACGCGTAGCCACAGCTCGCCCGTGGCCCAGATCGCCGCCATCTCGCTGCGCCCCACCCCCGCCCCAAAGGCCCCCATCCAGCCGAAATGGGTGGTGTGGCTGTCGGCGCCCAGGATGACCTGCCCCGGCCAGACGATGGCTTCCTCGCTCAGCACCTGGTGGCAGACGCCTCGGCCCGCCTCGAAGAAGTTCCGCACACCCTGCTCGGCCACGAAGCGGCGCACTTCGGCGTGATTGGCGGCGTGTTGCGTGGTGGGGGCGGGCACGGCATGGTCGAGGGTGACAGCCAGGCGGTCGGGATACTTGACCCGCTCGACGCCCAGCTCGCGGAAGATGCGGGCGATGGGGGCGGTGTTGTCGTGGCTGAGCGCCACATCGGGCCGGACATCGAGGATTTGCCCGGCGGCGGCGTGGGTTAGGTCAGCCGCGCGGGCGAGGGCTTTTTCGGCGAAGGTGGAGGGCATTGTAATTGGTTGTTGGAGATTGGAGATTGGTTATTGGAGATTGGTTATTGGAAGTCGAGCTGCGACTTGCACCTGCCACCTGCGATCCTTCGTTTCACTCAGGACAAGCTCTGCGACTTGCGATCCTTCGTTTCACTCAGGACAAGCCTGCCACTTGCGATCCTTCGTTTCACTCAGGACAAGCCTGCCACTTGCGATCCTTCGTTTCACTCAGGACAAGCTCTGCCACTTGCTACTCCTGCCCGGCCCAGTGCAGAAGCAGCTCGTCGACATCGTCTAGCGAGAGGGCTTTTTCGTCGGCCAGGGTTTTGATGTGCTGGGTGAGGGTCTTGATGCGGTCGTCGCTCAGGGCCAGGCCGAGCTGGTCGGCGCGGGATTTGACGGCGTTCCAGCCGGTGAGCCGGTGGGCGATGGAAATATAGCGGCCGAGGCCGAAGTCGGCAGGGTTCAGAGCCTCGTAGGTTTCCGGCGCGTTGAGGATGGCTTTGGCGTGGATGCCGGCCTTGTGCGTGAAGGCCGAAAAGCCGGTGATGGGGTTGTTGAAGGGGATATCGACCCCCACCAGGTCGGCCAACATCAGCTCCAGGTCGCGCAGCTTTTCCAGCCGGTACTTCCGCCGAGTTTGTTCGGGGTTCCAGGTCATCATCCGGGCCACGAGCGCGCCCAGCGGCGTGATGCCGTTGCGTTCGCCGATGCCCAGGATGGAGGTGTCGATGTGCGTGGCCCCGCCCTCCAACGCCGCAAAGGCGTTGGCCACGGCGCAGCCGGAATCGTTGTGGCCGTGGAATTCCATGTCGGCGGTGGTCAGACGGCGCAGCGTGCTCACCAGCCGCCCCACTTGCGACGGCGTGGCAATCCCCACCGTGTCGGCGATGCCCAGGCGATTGACCACCCCCAGCTTGTCCACGGCCAGATAGACGCGCAGCAGTTCCTTCTCCTCGCTGCGGAACGAGTCTTCGGTGCTGAAGCGCAGCTCGATGTCGGGCGCTTGCTGGCGGATCCAGACCAGCACCTCAGCGGCGAGATCGATGATCTCGTCGATGCTCTTGCCGTGGCTGAACTGCCGCAGTTGCGAGGAGGTGCCGATGACGACATCGACGCCGTCTACGCCCGTTTCGAGGGCGATGTCGGCGTCGTGCTTGTGGCAGCGGATGTGGGTGAGGATGCGCGCCCGCAGGCCCAGCCCGGTGATGGTGCGCAGGTCGGCCAGACTGCCGGGCGAGGCCAGCGGCGAAGTCAGTTCCAGATACTCGACGCCGAACTCATCGAGGGCGCGGGCGATGCGCACTTTGTCGTCGCTGCTGAACTGCGCCCCGATGAACTGCTCACCCTCGCGCAGGGTGGATTCGATGATGTGGTAGTTTTCCAGGGACATGATTGACTCCGTAGACTGATCTATCACGAATGACACGAATAGACGAATGACACGAGCAAAAAAGAAAGAATTCGTCACATTCGTCCAATTCGTGCCATTCGTGTTAAAAAGCAGTAGTTGTTGCAGCGATCGCTTCGACGACGAGATCGATTTCCTCGCGCGTGATGACGAGCGGCGGCAGCAGGCGGAGGACGGTCGAGCCGGCGGGCAGGGCCAGGACGCCGCGGCCTTGCAGGGCTTGCAGCACGGGCGTGACCTTCATCTTCAGATCGACCCCGACCAGCAAGCCCAACCCGCGCACCTCGCGGATCATCGGCGAGGGAATGGCGCGCAGACGGGCCAGCAGGTAATCGCCAAGCTCCGCCGCCCGTTCCGGCAGGCGTTCGTCGCGCAGCACTTGCAGCGCGGCCAGGGCGGCGGCGCAGGCCAGTGGATTGCCGCCAAAGGTGCTGCCGTGGCTCATGCGCTCCAGCTCGCCGACGCGAGAGCCAATCAGGCAGGCGCCCATGGGCAGGCCGCCCGCCATCGACTTCGCCACGGCCAGCAGGTCGGGTTCCAGGCCGAAATGCTCGCAGGCGAAGAGCTTGCCCGTGCGCCCGAAACCTGTCTGCACCTCGTCCACGACCAGCAGCGCCCCCCGCTCGCGGCATAGCGCCCCCGCCCCGGCCAGATAGGCTGCATCCGCCGGGCGCACGCCGCCCTCGCCCTGCACGATCTCGATGATGACGGCAGCGGTGTCCGGGCCAATGGCCTGCTCTAGGGCGGCCAGGTCGTTGAACGGGACATGGCAGAAGTCGGGCAGCAGCGGCTCGAACGGCTGGCGGTATTTCGGCTCCCACGTGGCCGAGAGCGCGCCCAGCGTGCGGCCATGGAACCCGCGCATGGTGGCGATGATCTGCCGGCGTCCGGTGCCCAGGCGGGCGAACTTGATCGCCGCTTCGACGGCCTCGGCGCCGGAATTGCACAAGAACGCCCGGCTGAGTCCGTCCGGCGCGGCGGTGGTCAGAGCCGCCAGCAACTCGGCCCGGCGGTCGTTGTAGAAGATCTCCGGGCAGGAGATGAGCCGGGCGGCTTGCTCAGAGATGGCGGCGACGATGGCCGGGTGGGCATGGCCCAGGTTGGCCGCCCCCTGCCCGCCCACACAATCGATGTACTCCCGCCCATCCGCGTCCCACAGCCGCGCCCCCTGCCCGCGCACGATGGCGAGGGGCCGTTTGGGGTAGACGCCGGAGGTGTGGAGGGATTCGAGATGGGTTATTGGGGATTGGAGATTGGTTATTGGAGATTGGTTATTGGAGATTGGAGATTGGGGATGGTCGCTCATGATGGGGTCTCCGTTTTGGCGGGGTGGGCTTCAATCTCTACTCTCCAATCTCCAATTACTGTCCCTTCGCCGTTCAAGGCGGCGCGAACGGGCTGCGGGCGGCGGGAGTCGGCCAGGATGACGGTGGGGACATGGGATGCCAGGGCTTCGCGGGCGGCCAGGATTTTCTTCTTCATGCGGCCGGCGGCCAGGTCTTCGGCCCAGTCCAGGCGGTCGGGCGAGATGTGGCGCACGAGGCTGGCTTCGTCGGGGAAGTTGGCGAGCAGGCCAGGCACGTTGCTGAGGATGACCAACATCTCTGCCCCTAGTGCACCCGCAATCAACGCCGCTGCCCGGTCGCCGTCCACATTCAGGCGTTCGGCCTGGCGTCCCAGCGCCAGCGGCGCCACCACCGGCGTGTAGCCCGAAGCCAAAAGCAGGCGCAGCAGGTCGGCGTTGGCGCTCTCCAGCTTGCCGGTGAAGTCATCGCGCACGATGCGCTGGCGGCCATTTTCCACCGCCCGCACCGCTTCCTTGCGCTCGGCCAGCAACAGCCGCCCATCCACGCCCGAAAGCCCGACGGCATTGCAGCCCAGGCCTTGCAGGCTGGCCACCAGGCGCTTGTTCACCTGCCCGGCGGCGGCAGCCACGTAGAGTTCCAGCGTCTCCGGGTCGGTGTAGCGGCTGACGTGGCCAGAGGGCGAGACCAGCTGGCGCACGGGCACACCGGCGCGCTCGGCCAGCGCATCTGCCGCCGCCGAGGTGCCGTGGACGAGCACGACCGGCCATCCTCCTGCCGCCAGCGCCGCACCATCCGCACATACGGCCTGCGTATCGACTTTCGCGCCGCCGCCAACTTTGATCACGAGTGGTTTCATGGCTTATCTGCTCGAAGGAATGAGTTCGATGGTCTTATTGTTGCGTGTTGCGTGTTCCGTATCGAATGCGAGCACGCAACACGTAACACGTAACACTCAAATCGGATGCAATCCAGTAAACGCCAATCCCGCCGTCTCCTCCCAGCCCATCATCACATTCAAGCATTGCACGGCCGTACCAGCCGCGCCTTTGCCCAGATTGTCGATAGCGGCGAGGGCGACGAAGCGGCCGCTGGCAGAGTCCACTTCCCAGCCCACATCGGCCAGATTGGTCCCGGCCAGCAGTTTCGGCTCCGGGTGGCGGTAGATGCCCGTGCGCTCGTGGACGATGCGGACGAACGGCTCCTGCCCATAGGTTGCCCGGTACGCCCGCCAGATGTCTTTGTCGCTCAGGCCGGGCTGCACCCAGGCATGGGCTGTGGCCAGCACCCCGCGCACCATCTCGATGCTGGTCACGGAGAGGTGGATGTCATCTCGCCCCAGCGCCTGGCTGACCTCGGCCTCGTGGCGGTGGCCGGTGGGCGCAAACGAGCGCACGGAGCCGGCGCGTTCGGGGTGGTGCGAGGCCAGGCTGGGCGAGGCGCCGCCTTCGGACGAGCCGGCCTTGACATCGACCACGATCGGGCGGTCGGCCCGCAGCAGGCCGGCCCGGGCCAGCGGCAGCAGGGCGAGCAAAGAGGCGGTGGCGTTGCAGCCGACGCCGGAGACGTAGTGGGCGTTGCGGATGGCATCGCGATGGATCTCGGGCAGGCCGTAAGCGAAGCGCGGCAGCCAGGCGGGGGCGGCGTGGTCTTCGCCGTAGCGCTGGCGGTAAACGGCCGGGTCAGCCAGCCGGAAATCGGCGGAGAGGTCGATGATGCGCGCGGCCAGGGCGGCGAAGCGGTCGATCTGGCGTTGGGCTTCGCCGTGGGGCAGGGCCAGGAAGAGCACGTCGCACGGGGCCAGCTCGCTCAGGCTGGTGAAGCGCAGGGGCTGCCGCCCGGCCCACGGTCGCAAGTTGGGGTGCACGCCGTGGACATAGTTCCCGGCCTGCGATTCGGACGTGATTTGGGCGATTTCGACCTGCGGGTGCGCCAGCAGCAATCGCAGCAGTTCGCCGCCGCCATAGCCAGAGGCGCCGATGATAGAAACGCGTGTGGTCATAGGTGGGGATTGGGGATTGGAGATTGGTTATTGGTTATTAGTTATTGTGGCGCTTTACCGCAAATAACCAATAACCAATAACTACCTACTTCTAGCCTGTTTTAGTACATAGTCCACCACCCGCGCCGGGATGTCCACGCCGGTGGTGGCGATGCTGTTGCGGAATTCCATGGTGTGGTTGACTTCGTTGACCAGCAAGCCGCGGTCGGGGTCTTCCAGCAGGTCGATGGCGACCACACCGCCGCCCACCGCCCGCGCCGCCGCCTGGCACAGCCGGTTGATTTCGGGCGTGACCGGGCAGTTGCTGGCCTGACCGCCGCGGGCCGTGTTAGTGATCCAGTGCGGCGACTGGCGATAGATGGCGCAGATGGTCTCATCGCCGACGACGAAGGCGCGGATGTCGCGCCCCGGCTTGGCGATGAACTCCTGGATGTAGAAGATGCTGTGCTGGTACGATCCGAGCGTCTCTTTGTGTTCGAGCACGGCTTCGGCGGCGTCGCGGTCGTTGATGCGCGCCAACAGCCTGCCCCACGACCCCACCACCGGCTTGAGCACGACCGGATAGCCCAACGCCTCGATGGCTGTCAGCGCCGATTCGGGCGTGAAAGCGATACGAGCGCGCGGCTGCGGGATGTTGGCTTCAGCCAGAGCTGCGGTGGTCAGGAGCTTATCGGCGCAGGTCGAGGCGGTGGCGTAGCGGTTGACGGCCGGGACGCCCGCCATCTCGGCCAGGCGCAGGGCGTACAACCCGCGGGCGGTGCTGACCGACCGCTCCAGCACCACGTCGGCCGTGAACGGGCTGGTGGGTGGGTGCGCATTGCCGATGGGGAAGACAAGGGCGTCGTCGTTCACGAGATGCACCTCGGCTCCGGCAGCTTCGAGCGCGGCCAGCAGCAGTTTTTCTTCGACGCGGATGCGGGAAACGACGAGAGCGATGGATGTCATCGAGTTGTCCTTGAGGGCGGAGGAGAGGATGTTTTCGTGTTGCGTGTTCCGTAGACGACACGCGACACGCAACACGAAACACGCAGTAACTACCACAATCTGTAGAAAAGCGCTTTACTCCCCCCAATCCTCCTCCACTTCGGGCGCCAGTTCGAGCTGGGGCGGATCGAGGGAGACGACTTCGAGTTCAGCGCCGCATTCGCTACACGGCACGATTTCGCCAACGATAGGATTATTCAGGGTGAGGTCAGCTTCGCATTCGGGGCAGGTGGTTTGGAGGGTCATGGGGGGGCTTTGGGGGTGAGATTGGAGATTGGTTATTGGGGATTGGTTATTGGGGATTGGTTATTGGGGATTGGTTATTGGGGATTGGTTATTGGAGATTGGTTATTGGGGATTGGTTATTGGGGATTGGTTATTGGAGATTGGTTACTGGGGATTGGTTATTGGGGATTGGTTATTGGAGATTGGCCGCAATTACCAATAACTAATAACCAATAACCAACAAAAAGCCCCTCTCGCCGGACGGGGCGGAGGGGCTGTGGCGACTTCATCGTGCGCCGAAGCAGCCTACGCGGACCGCCGGTCCGGTGGGGAATGGAACTGCTTCTTGGCGCGCTTGGTGAGGGTAGACATGAGATTGGTTATTAGAGATTGGTTATTGGAGATTGGTTATTGGAGATTGGTTATTGGAGATTGGTTATTGGTTATTGGTAATTGGTAACTAATAACTAGTAACTAGTAACTGATAATTGGGCGCAATCTCCAATCTCCAATAACCAATAACCAACAAAAAGCCCCGCCTGGCTGTGCTGCCTGGCAGGGCTTGTGCGGCGGTAGGGTTCGACCATCATCCCAAGCGCAAAAGGCCATCCCAGGCGCGGGAGGGCTTCTTGGACTTGGAGCACTTGACGAGGGTCGGCAGGGAATTCATGGCGGCGGGATGATGGCGACAAACAAGGTTGGCGGGAGTATACGCAGGTGGGGTCGCGCTGTCAAAATTCAACAGCCACCGCATGCTCATTGCGCGCCGCCTCGAAGCCGGTTAAAATGCCGCCGTCCTTTTCTGGTCAAAACCCATCGTTGCACAAAGGAGCCAAACCGTGACCGAGATTCGCTATTTGACAGCCCCCGAGCTTGAGGCCGGGCTGGATGACATCCGCCAATCGCCCAAACAGGCCGGCCGGCTGGCGTTGATCGTGCGTCGCCCACAGGTCGAGGCGCGGGAAGTACTGGCCGAGGGCGAACTCGACCTGGCCGAGGGCCTGGTGGGGGATACCTGGAAGATGCGCGGGAGTTCGCGGACGCCGGATGGCTCGGCCCACCCTGATATGCAGCTCAACATCATGAACGCGCGGGTGATCGCGCTGCTGGCACAGGATGCCGACCGCTGGCAACTGGCCAGCGACCAGCTTTTCCTCGATCTCGACCTCAGCGCTGACAACCTGCCGCCGGGGACGCAGTTGGCGCTTGGCGCGGCCGTCGTCGAGATCACCGACCAGCCCCACCGCGGCTGCGCCAAGTTTTCCGCCCGTTTCGGCCCCGATGCGCTCAAATTCGTCAATTCAGCCGTGGGCAGGGAACTCAACCTGCGCGGGGTCAATGCCAGGGTCGTCCGCCCAGGGGTGATTCGGGTTGGAGATGTGGCGAGCAAGATCGCCGCATAACTCTGACGCCAGCAGCACCAACAGCTTTAGGGCCAGTCGCCTTGCTTCAATCGCTCAAGCAGGTCGCCGGGCAAGACAATACGCAGCCCAGAGCATCTTGCCACTTCGGACACTCCTACCAAATGCCGGCGATCGAGACTTACCAGGCAATCAGCTTTCGCCGCCTTGGCCGCAGCTACGATGGGGGCGTCTTTATGAGCGGTGTATTGAGCGACTTGCCGTACTTCCGCTTCGTTGGCGTCCACAACCGTATGAGGCACAGCCTGCAACAAACTCTCGAACAGGGGCACGACGGTTGGGGCTTTAGCTTTCAGATTGCGCCTGACTTCTTCAAGGACAACCTCGCTTACCACCAGTTGGAGCACACTCATCTGGGCTAGACGGAACAACTCCCGAGATGCGCCAGTGGCTGAGTAGCTGGCAGCAAAGAAGACGCTGGCACCCTCATCGCTCTTCGGGCATCCCATAGCGTTCGCGGACGATATCGCCCCGAACCTCACGACCAGATTCGATCAGTTCTTCCAGGCTGATGCCACTGGCCCGAAGAGCCTCGCCGATGCGGTCGAGTGCTTCTGTCGCCACCACTTCCTGGGGGGCAATCAGGATACCTCGTTCCGTTTCCTTGAAAGAGACGAGGTCGCCTTCCTTGATCCCCAGTCGTAGACGCATGGGGGCGGGGATGGTGATCTGTCCTTTCTTCTGAACACGCGAAAGTGTCGTCGCTACTGTCACCTGGTCATCTCCTTTGGTTGTAGGAATGTATGACTTCATGATAGTTTCTTTTGCCTCTCATGTCAACAGCCCACTCCATCATCGCAGACTACGCGCTCGCCGACCGCTCCGCTAACAACACCTTCATCCTCTCCCCATCGCCGTCGGCCTCCTTGTAGGCAGCCGTCACGGCCGAATAGCCGTACTGCCGGGCCAGGGTGGCCAGCATGGGGATGAGTGTGCGGCTGTGCCATTCGTTGATCTCGGCGTTCGCCTTCAGCCCGCGCACACATCGCTCGGCAAAGACCGCCGCCCCGGTCTCGATCAGTTCCATCGATTCGAGCACGGCAAAGACCATGCTGCTCTCCCATACATTGAGGTCGAGTTCGCCGTGGTCGATGCCCGCCGTACACATGGCATGGTTGCCGATCACCCGGAAGCAAAGCTGGATGAGAAATTCGGGGATGACGGGGTTGACCTTGCCGGGCATGGCCGAGCTGCCGGGCTGCACCGCCGGCAGGAGCAATTCACCCAGCCCGGCCTCGGGGCCAGAGCCGAGCACCCGGAAATCGTTGGTGATCTTGATCAGCCCACGCGCCAGGATATCCAGATGGGCCGAAACCACGGCCAGGTCATCAGGGTTTTGGGCGGCATCGAAGAGATTGGCCGCCTGATGATAGTTGGGGTCGCGGGACGCCTGCCGCAGGTTGGGGACGATGGCCTCCATGTAGGCCGGGGGCACATCCTCGGCCCGGCCGATGATCGATCCCCCCAGATTGACGGCATACAACCGCCCCACCGCCTGGCCGATGCGGTCGAGCTTGCGGCGCAGGAAACCGGCGTAGCCACTGAAGAAGTCGGAGAGGGCGATGTCCACCGCGTCCTGAAAACAGGTGCGGGCCAGGTGACGATGATCCTGGAACTCACGGCTCTTGGCGTCGAGGATGGCGATCAAGCGGTCGAGGCTGCGGCGCAGCGACGGCCATTGCAGGATGACGGCCATGTGGCAGGCGGTGGGATAGACATCGTTGGTCGATTGGTTCAGATTGAGGTGGTCGTTGGGATGAACTAGGCGATACTCGCCCCGCCGCCCGCCCAGCCGTTCCTCGGCCATATTCGCCAGCACCTCGTTCACGTTCATATTGGCCGAAGTGCCGCCGCCGCCGTGCAGCGCATGCACCGGGAAGTGCTCTGGCTGCGGCGTTTGCAGGAGCTGGTTGACCGAGGCCGAGATGGCGTCGGCCTGTTCGTCGCTCAGCAGGCCAATGTCGCGGTTGGTGATCGCCGCCGCTTTCTTGATCAGCAGCAAAGCGGCGACCAGGGTGGGAAAGCCGCCGATGGTGCGCTGGCCGTCCAGCGGGAAGTTCTGGATCCCACGCTGCGTCTGTCCGCCCCACAGGGCGTCGGCGGGGACGGCAACGGGGCCGAGGAGGTCGGATTCGGTGCGATGGGTCATGGGCGGGGTCGGTGTGCGTGTGCGGGTGGGCGCCAGGAGGTCGGCGCAGCGTCAAGGTTGGTGATTGTATGCCCGAATCGGCGACGACGCCAGTTGATATCGCCCCCCGCTGCGCTCCGGCCCTTCACTTTGCCCCCGGCTTGCGGTCGAGCGATGCGTCATCCCACGAGGCCTCGTCCTCGATCGCTTCCAGGTGGGTGAGAACGGTGATGTTGGGCACGGCCTCGCGTATCTCTGCCTCGATCTGCTCCAGGAGCTGATGCCCGCGCTGCACCGTCCAATCGCCGGGAACCAGCACGTGCACCGACATGAAGCGCCGCGCTCCGGCCTGGCGTGTGCGCATGGCGTGATAGTTCACCCCTTCTTGCCGGCCGCGCGCAAGCGCCTTTTGGATGGCGGCCAGTTCGTCGGCCGGCAGGGCGGTGTCCATCAACCCCAGCACCGATTTGCGCACGATGCGCAGACCTGACCAGATGATATTGCCCGCCACAGCCAGGGCGACAATGGCATCCAGCCGCTGCCAGCCGCTGATCGCTACGACTCCGATCCCGACCAGCACGCCGACTGAGGTCCAGACGTCGGCCAGGAGGTGCTGGGCATTGGCTTCTAGGGTGACGGAGTGGTGGGCTCGGGCCGCCCGCAGCAGGACGAGGGCCACGCCCAGATTGACCAGCGAGGCCGCCAATGAGACGATGAGGCCCGACCCCAGTTGCTCCAGCGGTCGGGGGGTGACCAGCCTTTGGAGGGCAGTGAAGATAATGCCGGCAGCCGCAACCAGGATCAGCGTCCCTTCGACGCCGCTGGAAAAATACTCGGCTTTGCCATGACCGTAGGGGTGTTCTTCGTCGGCGGGGCGGGCGGCCACCGTCAGCATGGCCAGGGCCATCAGCGCCCCCGCCAGGTTGACAAACGATTCCAGCGCGTCCGAGAGCAGCCCGACCGAGCCGGTGAGAAAATAGGCGACAGCTTTGAGGCCGATGGTGAGAACGGCGGCGGCGATCGAGAGCCAGGCAAAGCGCCGGAGCGAGAAGCGTCCGGTGGGGTCATGGGTCATGGTGTGCTCCTATCCGTGTGGCCCAGCAACCAGTCATCCAGAAACACCCGCGTCAAGGCGGCGTGGGCCTGGGCCGATTGCAGGGCGATCATCATCTCGCGGTTTAGCTTGTTGCTGACCTCGCCGCCGTTGACCGAGCCGAGCACCACCCACCGCTCGTCGCCGATGGCCAGCAAGTGCAATTTGGCGTGGAGGCCGCCCCCGGCCGGGTTTCCCGTTGCCGCCTGCAGGTCCAACCCCTCTTGCTGCGCTATCTGGTTGACATAAGCGGCGGCGGCGGCATTGCTGCGCGGGTCAGAACCGTAGTCGAAGAAGCTATCGAGCAGCAGGCGGACGGTGGCCCCGCGGCGGGCGGCGGCGATCAGCGCCTCGAGACGCACATTCGGGTCTGATTGCACCGTGGCATTGGCGCCGCCCCAAAACGTATGCTCGTACAGTTGTTGGGCGTAGATGACATCGCCGGCCTGGGCGCGGGCGAGGAGGTCGAGCAGGGGGCCAGGCGTCAGGCTGGCCTCGGGGGCGGTGAAGAGCTGGGCCTGGCTGAGGTCGGTGAGGGTGATCGGCGCCGGCTGGCGGACGACATAGCCGGTCTGGTTGCCCGGTGTGGGCGGAGAGTAGCCGGGCGGGGGCGCGCCATAGGTGGGATGGTCGGGCTGCCAGGCAAAGATGTCGGAGTGGGCGGGGTCGTTGTCGGCCTGAAAGATGGCTTCGGCGCCAGCGGCGAGCACGGAATCGGCCAGGATGATGGCGTAGCCGCGGCGTCCCCAGGTCTCGCCGTCGGCGGCATCGGGCGGGAAGCTGTCGGGATTGAGGTTCTCAGTGCTGACGAACAGGGTCTGGCCGTCGATGATGGCGAACTTGGCGTGCATGTAGGCATAGCGGTCGTGCGCGGCGCCGACATCGTTGACCATGAAGCGTACGACGCCGCCGGCCGCGGTGATCTGCCCAGCGGCCCACCGTTCGGCGTCCTCCAATCCGCCCGTTGGGCCGCCCTCCAACAGCAAGCTGACCTCGACGCCAGCCGCGGCGCGCTCGGCCAGGATGCGGGCCAGGCCGGGATGTCGCAGCTCGTAGACTTGCAGATGGATGCTGGTCTGAGCCGAGGCCAGCAGCTCGGCCACGGCGTCGTAGGTGTTGTCGGGCGCGACCAGGAGCCGGGCCGGCGGCGGCTGCGACCAGCGGGCCGTGGCGGGCCGGATGAAAGCAAACAAGTCCCAGCCAGGGTAGGCCGCCCGGCGTCCGCGGGCCGGGTCGGGGTTGCCCTGCGCCCAGTCGGTAGCCGCGCCGTGGTTGGGAAGGGCCAGCGAGGTGACCGGGTCGAAAAGACGGTAGAAGACTTGTCCCTCGCGGCCAAAGCGGGGGTTGGCCTGGTAGTAGGGGAGGGCGGGGCCTGTCCAGCCAGGCAGGGCGGCGGTGCTGGCAGCGAAGGGGATGGCGTCGATGGTGGCGCCATCCGGCGCCAGCAGTTCCACCTCGTCGCCGGCATTGTTCAGGTTCGGCGCCCGGCCGTTGGCATTGGGGATGGCTGGGTCGCTGTCGGCCTCGTATTCGCAATCCGGGGCGAAACCCCAGCCGGCGCGGAAGGCGACGGCTGTGCGCGCACACCAGATCAGCCCGCCGGCCGGCAGGGTGAGGGCCGGCAGTGTCACCGTCCCCTCGCCATCGCTCAGCTGCCAGCCCGCCAGCCAGACCGGATTCCGCCCCTGGTTCTGGATGGCCACGGCTTCGTCGAGGTCGTTGGCGGCCAGGCCATCGGGGACGAAGGCGAAGATGAGCGCCCGCGGCGCCGAGGAAATGTAGGCGACGTGCGCCTGCACAGGCAGGAAAATGGTTGCTGCCGGTAGCTCGCCAGGGGCGGCCCGCAGGCGGCCGGCCTGGCCGGCGAGAACAAAGATCAGCGCCAGGATGAGCCGCAGCCCGGCGGTGCGAGTGTTCATCCCCCGCTCTCCCGGTCAAAGATGGCCCACAGGCGAGGGATCTGCTCGGCCAGGGCGCCGGCATCGGTCAGGGCTTGCCACAGCGGGCCGGCGCCGCCGCATTCGACGGCGATGATCTGCGGCTGGCCCCATCTTCCTTGCCGGATCTCCGCCGCCGCCCATGCCATCACCGGCCAATCGGCCTCGGTCAGCGGCAGGTGGTCGAGCCAGCGACCCTGGTGGCGGGCGATGCGCGCCTCATCGACGCCGTTGGCCCGCATCCGCTCCTCCCAGGGGCTGCCAAAAGGCTGGAGGCCGGTGAGGTGGATCTCGCGCGTGCTTCCGGTCGGCAGCCGGGCAAGGTACTCGCTTTCGTCCATGCCCAGGCGCCGCGCCGCCAGCCGGGCGTGAGAAAGGTCGAGGAGGAAGCCGCAGCCGGTGTTTGCGACCACGTCGGCGATGACTTCGGGCAGGATGCCGGCGGCGATGGCTTTGTTGTTGTTGCCGTGGTTGTTCTCGACGATGACCCGCTCGGCCCCGAACTGGGCCACGGCCGCCATCACATCGCGGCAATAGGCGGCGGTCACGATGGCGGCGTCATCGCGGCTGGTCGAGGCGAAGGGGATGGCGGGGTGCTGGCTGGCGGTGGCTTCGAGATGGAGGTTGACGAAGCCGGTGGCGGTCGTCTGCAGCCAGCGTTCGATCTCACCCCAATCGGCGGGTTGTTTGTCGCCATTGACCATCACCAGGCCGCGCCCTCCCCCTGCCTGTAGCCCAAAATGGACATAGACCGGGCGGACGGCCTGGGCTGCCGCCGTTATCTCGGTCCAGGGCGGGCACTTGAACAGGTCGATGTCGATCTGGCCAGCCCGAACCAGCTCGGCGGCCTGGGGCGAGTAGTTGAGGGCGAACTGCATTTTGTGATCCGCGAAGGGCGCGAAGGGGGCGAAGGGAGGTGAGGGGAGGTCAGGGGAGGTCAGGGGGAGGCGGCGATCGCTTTGTGGTAGATGATGAGCCGTTCTTGTTTCGTCCCGATTGGCTGGCGGAGGGCCTGCCCGGTGGCTGCGAAGCCTTGTCCCGACCAGAATCGCACGTTCTCACGGTCGCTGACGAGCAAGGCCAGCCGCATCTCGTGCCCGAGCTGGGTGAGGCGCAGCCACTCTTCGAGGATGCGAAGCGACCACTCTCGCAGTTCGTGGCGGGGGGCAGGCGGGGCGTCGGCCAGGATCAAGGCCCCAAACCAGATCACGCCCGGTTCTGGGTGGTCGAGACGGAGGTCGAAACACCCCACCATCTGCTCTCGCTGCCAGTAGATGCCCAACAGGACCCGTTCGCCACCGGCAAGGACGTTCTGGTAGTCGAGCGCGGCCTGGTCGGGGCGGGCGGCCGCGCCGCTGTGCCGCATGAAGTAGTCGCGGCTGGACTCGTACAACGCCTGTAACTGCGGCAGGGCGTCGGCGTCGATCTGCCGCAGGGTGATCGGCGGCGCATCCATGCTAAGGCGCCTGTCGCCGGGGCAGCGTCTGCAGGGTCTGGCGTAGTTTGACGATGCTATCCGCCGGATAAAAGCCCTTGGGAACCGAGGCATTGGCGTAGACCAGACTGCGCCGGCCGAGGAGGACGCCGGGGTTGAGGACGCTGTTGCAGCCGGTTTGGGCGTCGTCGCCGAGGATGGCGCCAAGTTTGGTCAGGCCCGTGTCGTAAAGCTCGCCTTCGATGGCAAGCTGAAGGGTCGGGCGCTTGCCGGTGGCCGGGTCCTTGGCGCTGACGAGGGTCAGGTTGGAGAGTTTGGTGCCGGCGCCCAGGTTGACGCGGCGGCCCAGGATGCTGTCGCCCACGTAGGCAAAGTGGGGGGCGTGGGCGCCGGGCAAGAAGATGGCGTTCTTGACTTCGCTGGCGTGGCCGACCACGCAGCCGTCGCCGAGGATGACACCGCCGCGCACATAGGCGCCGTGACGGATCTCGCAGTTGGCGCCGATGAGGGTGGGGCCGGCGATGTAGGCGCCCGGCTCGACCACCGAACCGGGGCCGATGACGATGTCGCCGGGGCCGAGGTGGGCGCCGGGCAGGATCTCGCCTTCGTTGTCCAGGCCACGCCCGCCGAGTCGCTGCCAGAGGTAGGCGTCGATGCCGGCGAGCGCCTGCCAGACGAACTCGCAGCCGGCGAAGAGGGCGGCGTGGGGGAAGGGGTCGAGGTCGAAGAAGGCGGCAGGGGAGAGGTCGATTGACATGGCAGGGGCGGTGTGGTCAGGCGGCGGCCAATTCCAGGACGGCCAGGGTCTCGGCGGCGGTCTTGGCCCAGGAAAAGCGGGTCAGGTTGGCGCGGCCGTTGGCGATGAGGCCAGCGCGGAGCTCGGGTTCGGTGAGGACGCGGGTCAGGGCGGCGGCCAGGGCTGAGACGTCGAGGGGGTCGAAGTAGAGGGCGCCGTCGCCGGCGACTTCGGGCAGGGACGAGGCGGCGGCACAGACGAGTGGGGTGTCGCAGGCTTGCGCTTCCAGGGCCGGAAATCCGAAGCCCTCGCATAGTGAGGGGAAGGCATAGCAGGCGGCGGCGGCATAGAGGGCGGGGATGTCGTGGACGCGGGCGAAACCGGTAAAGCGGACGAACGGCTCGATGCCGTAGGCGGCCGGCATTTCGTATAGTGATTGACTATCGAAGCCGGGGCTGCCGGCCAGAACCAGGTAGAGAGGACGGTCGGGCAAACGTTGCCGCACGAGGGCGAAGGCTTCGATCAGCCGGGCCAGATTCTTGCGCGGTTGCAGGGTGCCGATGTGGAGGATGTACTCGGCGCCATCGGGTAGGCCGTAGCTGCCCAGGGCGCGGGCGATGCGAGCCGGGTCGCGTTCGGGCTTCAGGCTGGGGTCGGGGGCCAGGTGGACGACGTGAATGCGGTCGGGGTCGGCGCCGTACAGACGGACGAGGTCCTCTTTCGTGGCCTGTGAATCGGCGATGATGCGGCTGGCGATGCGGGCGTGGCGGCGGGTACTCCAGCGCAGATAGGCCCGCTGGCGCCAGGGATGGGCGGCGGGGAAGTGTTCGTAGCCCAGGTCGTGGACGGTGACGACGGTGGGGAGGCGTCTGGCATCGGGGCCGCTGACCGGCAGGACGTGGGCGGGGACGAAGAGGACGTCGGGCGGGTGGCGGCGGAGATAGGGGCCGAGGTGGGCGTGCGTCCACAAGCGCCGGCCGGGGACGACGGTGAAGCGCGCCTGTTTGTGAAAGAGGTCGCGGTTGGCCGGTGGCGATGGCACGTACAGGCGGATGTCATGGCCGCTCTCGAGGGCGAGGAGGGCATTGATCAGTTCCAGGCTATAGCGTTCGGTGCCGGTGCGCTTGGCGCGCAGGGCGCGGGAGGCGTCGAGACCGATGATCATAGCATCTGAACCGTGGTCGCGGGCTGTTCCACCGTGTCCAACGGCGCGTTGTAGTCGCATTGGGCGCACTTGACGCGCTTGCCGGCTTTGGTGAGGATGCTGTTACAGCGCGGGCAGCGGGCGTCGATCGGCTCGTTCCAGGTCACGAAGTCGCACTTGGGCCAGTTGTCGCAGCCATAGAAGACCTTGCCTTTGCGGCTGCGCTTTTGGACGATGGCGCCGCCATCTTTGGGGCAGCGAACGCCGGTGTCGGCCACCAGCGGCCGGGTGTATTTGCATTCGGGATAGTTCGAGCAGCCGATGAAGCGGCCAAACCGTCCCTCGCGGATCACCAGGGGATGGCCGGACTCCGGGCAGCGTTCGTCGAGCACCTCCGGCGCCACCGTCTGGCGCTGCATCGAACTGCCTGCCGCCTCGACCAGGGCCGAGAAAGGGCCATAGAAATCGTGCAGCACCCGCACCCATTCCTCATCGCCGTTGGCGATGCGGTCCAGCACTTCTTCCATGCGGGCGGTGAATCCCACCTCGAAGATGCTGTCGAAATGCTGCAACAACTGATCGTTGACGACGAAGCCGAGTTGGGTGGGGTGAAGCCGCTTGGCCTGGCGCTCGACATAGCCCCGGTCGATGATGGTCGAGATGATGGTGGCGTAGGTGGAGGGGCGGCCGATACCGTTCTCTTCCAGGGCCTTGACCAGGGTGGCTTCGGTGTAGCGCGGGGGCGGCTCGGTGAAGTGCTGTTCGGGGAGGAGGCGGAGCAGGTCGAGCAACTCGCCTACGGTCAGCGGCGGGATCTGGATGCCCAAATCGTCCTCGCTGGTCTCGTCCTCGGCGCGGGATTCCTCGTACACGGCCAGGAAGCCGGGGAAACGGACGGATGAGCCGGTGGCGCGGAACAGGTAGGGTTTGGGGCCAGCGTCGGGGCCGGCCTCCACCTCGACGGTGAGGGTGTCGTAGATGGCGGCGGCCATCTGGCTGGCCAGGAAACGCTGCCAGATGAGTTTATAAAGCCGGAACTGGTCGTGGCTGAGGAAGGGCTGCACCGCCTCGGGCGTGCGCTTCACCGAGGTCGGGCGGATGGCCTCGTGCGCTTCCTGGGCCGAGCGGGTGCGGGTGCGATAGGTGGGCGCACTCTCCGGAACATAGCCTTCGCCGTAGGTGGTCAGGATGTAGCTGCGCGCCTCGGCCTGCGCCTCGGTCGAGATGCTGGTGCTGTCGGTGCGCATGTAGGTGATCAGCCCCGTGGCGCCTTCGCCTTCCAGGTTGATGCCCTCATAAAGCTCCTGGGCGGTGCTCATGGTGCGGTTGGCGGTGAAACCGAGGGCGCGCGAGGCTTCCTGTTGCAGGGTGCTGGTGGTGAAGGGCGCCGCCGGCCGGCGTTTGCGCTCGCCCCGCTGCACCTTCGTCACCTGCCATGTTGCCCCTTCCAGGTCAGCCACCAGCCGTTGCGCTTCGGCGCCGGTGGCGATCTTGAAATCCTCGCCGTTGATCTTGACCAGGCGGGCGCGGAAGCTGCGGCGCTCTGGCTCGCACTTGGCCAGGTCAGCGGCAAGCGACCAGTATTCCTCGGGGATGAAGGCCTGGATCTCGCGCTCTCGCTCGACGATCAGCCGCACGGCCACCGTCTGCACCCGGCCGGCCGAGAGGCCCCCCCGCACGCTCTTCCACAGCAGCGGGCTGACCTGATAGCCCACCAGCCGGTCGAGGATGCGCCGCGTCTGTTGGGCGTTGACCAGGTCGAAGTCGATCTGCCGGGCATGAGCGAAAGCATCGGCCACGGCATTTTTCGTGATTTCGTGGAAAACCACGCGCTGCGTGCGCTTGGGGTCGGCCCCGGCGGCTTCGGCCACGTGCCAGGCGATGGCCTCACCCTCGCGGTCGGGGTCGGTGGCCAGGTAGATTTCCTCAGCGCGGGCGACGGCCTCGCTGAGTTCTTCCACCACCTTCTTTTTCTCCTGCGGGACGATGTAGATCGGCTTGAAATCGTGCTCGACATCGACCGAGAGTTTGGATTTGTAGAGGTCGCGCACATGCCCGACCGAGGCCTTGACCGTGTAGCCGCGGCCCAAATAGTTGCCCACGGTGCGGGCTTTGGCCGGCGATTCGACGATGACCAGTTTGCCCTTGCGCGGGCCGCTGTAGGTGGATCGCCGCGGCGCCGCGCCCTCGCGCTTGCTGCCGCCGCCGGCCGCCCGTCGCGTCCCGGTCTTCGTCCTGGTTTTGGTGGAGGATTTGCCGGCCGCTGATTTTTCAGTTGCTTTTCCGGATGCGCTCTTGGTCCCGTCCTTCTTGGCCGGGGTCTTGGCCGCGGGCGCGGGCTTCTCCAGCCCGGCGTGTTCGGGCGTCAGGCCCATCTTGAACATCGTCGTGCCGCAGACCGGGCACGACCCGCGCGTGCCCGGCGCTCCGGCGGCCGTGAATTCGGCCCGCGGATTCGCCATCTCGCGCTTGGTTTTACATTTGACGCAGTATGCTTCCATTGAGTGGTTATTGGTAATTAGTAATTGGTTATTGGAGATTGGTTATTGGAGATTGGTTATTGGAGATTGGTTATTGGAGATTGGTTATTGGAGATTGGTTATTGGAGATTGGTTATTCACGCTAATTACCAATAACCAATAACCAATAACCAATAACCATTTCCCAACGCAAATTGATCAATCGACGTGATACACCGGCCCTGGCTCGCGGGCGAGGACGTATTGCATCCCGCCAGTCTGCCGCACCATGCCTTTTAGTTCCATCAGGGCCAGGGTGCTGGTGATCTCGCTGATCGGCAGGTTGGCCTCGCGGCGCAGTTCGTCCACATGCCGGGGTTCGGCGCTGAGGAGGGCAAACAGCCGGGCTTCGGTGGGGTCGGTGGGGAGGGTCTGGCGGGCGGCGCTCTGTTGGGCGACTTTGGTCAGGTTGAGGGCTTCGAGCACGTCGTTGGCGCTGATCACCGGCGTCGCTCCCTCCTGGATCAGCCGGTTCGGCCCCTCGCTGGCGGCGGAGAGGATGCTGCCCGGCACAGCGAAGACCTCGCGTCCCTGCTCCAGCGCCTGCTTGGCCGTGATCACCGCGCCCGAGGACCAGTCGCCCTCGACGACGATGACGGCCAGGCTGAGGCCGCTGATGATGCGGTTGCGGGCGGGGAAGTTGCGGGCTTCGGGCTGCATCCCCAGCGGCTGCTCGCTGACCAGGGCGCCCTGCTGCTCGATACGCCCGGCCAGTTGGCGGTGTTCGGGCGGGTAGATGGTGTCGAGACCGTTGCCCAGCACGGCCAGGGTGCGGCCGCTGGCGTTCATGGCTGACTCGTGGGCGACGGCGTCGATCCCGCGCGCCAGCCCGCTGACGACGGTGACGCCCGCTCGCGCCAGGTCGGTGGAGAGGCGCAGCGCACACTCGCGGCCATAGGCCGTGGCCCGTCGCGTGCCGACGATGCCGATCGCCCACTCGTCTTCGGGCAGCAGCTCGCCGCGCAGGTAGAGGACGGGCGGGGGGCTGTCGATGCGGCGCAGGTTGGCGGGGTAGGCGTCGTCGTCCCAGGTCAGCACCCGCAGCCCGGCAGCCTGGACGCGGGCAAGTTCAGCTTCGAGGTCGAAGCTCTTGCGCAAGAGCAGCAGCCCTTCGAGCGAGCGGCGATCCAGCCCGGCCTGAGCCAGCTCGAGCGGCGGCGCTTTCCACGCCGCTTCGACATCGCCGAAGGCGTCGATCAAGGCGCGCAGCTTTTTGGCGCCGATGCCCGGCGCCCGGTTGAAGCCGATCCAATAACGCAGCATGGGGAAGGAAAAGCCTGGTAACAAAGGCCCGCCCGCCGGAGATAGGCGGGCGGATGGGGCCGATTGGGGCCAGAAGGCGACGAACGTTTGCCAGCATAGCGGGGAGAGTGCGCTTTGTCAAGAGCCTCAAGCGCCTGCGCTGCCTACACGCGGCTCGTAGGGCGCCGTTTTCAGCCGCCCCATCCGGTTTTGGCCCTGCCAGGACTTGCGTTACCATGCCACCCACGCACCACGCAACACGCACCACGCAACACGCACCACGGAACACGCAACACGCAACACGCAACACGCAACACGTACCACGCACCACGCACCACAGAACATGAACAAACGCCAACGCCTCGAAACCCTGCTTGCCGGCCAACGCGCCGACCGCCCCGGTGTGGCCCTCTGGCGGCACTGGCCCGGCGATGACCAACTTCCCGCAGAACTGGCCCGCTCCACCATCGATTGGCAGCGGCAATTCGACTTCGATTTCGTCAAAGTTACGCCCGACTCCAACTTCTGCGTCGGCGGCTGGGGCGCCGACTCGCGCTGGCAGGGCGGCGACGAGGGCAGCCGCGTCTACGTCTCTTATCCCGTCCGTTCAGCCGAGGACTGGCTGCGCCTGGCCCCGCAAGACCCCTCTGCCGGACGGCTGGGCGGCCAGGTTCGCTGCCTGGAGATGATCGGACGCGAGTTGGGGGCCGAGACGCCGTTCATCCAGACCATCTTCAGCCCTACGGCCCAGCTCAAATACCTGGCCGGAACCGAACGCGCCCTGGCCGACCTGCGCCACCACCCCAGCGCCGTCCACGCCGCCCTGCGCACCATCACCGAGACGACCCTGCGCTTTCTAGAGGCGATGCGTTCTAGCGGCGCCGCCGGCATCTTCTTTGCCGTGCAGTTGGCCGCGCCCGGCCACCTCACCCCGGCTGAGTACGAGCAGTTTGGCCGGCCCTACGACCTGGAAATCCTGGCCGCGGCCCGGCAGATGTTCTGGTTCAACCTGCTCCATCTGCACGGGGCCAACGCCTATTTCGATGCCTTCAGCGATTACCCCGTCCAGGCCCTGAACTGGCACGACCGCGAGGGCGCGCCCAACCTGGCCGAGGGCCGCGCCCGCTTTGGCGGCGCATTGGTGGGCGGGCTGCGCCAGCGCGAGACGATGCTGTTGGGCGGCCCGGACGATGTGCGGGCCGAGGCCGCCGACGCCATCGCCCAGACCGAGGGCAGCGGCTTCATCCTGGCCACCGGCTGCGTGACAATGGTCACCACGCCCCTGGCCAACATCCGCGCCGCGCGGAAAGCAGTGAGTGGAGATTAGTAATTGGTTATTGGTTATTGGTTATTGCAGATTCTCGTCAATATCCAATAACCAATCTCTAATAACCAATCTCTAATAACCAAAAACATGCCCGACTTCATTTTCTGCCCGCGCTGCGCCAATCGATTGGTGGAAAAACGACTATATGGCCGCCAGCGCAGCTACTGCCCGGCTTGCGGCTTTATCCATTTTCGCGAGCCGAGGTTGGCGGTGGGTGGGCTGATCACCGAGGGGGAGCGGGTGCTGCTGATCCGGCGGCTGGCGGTCCCGCGCATCGGCTTCTGGGCCGTGCCGTCGGGCTTCGTCGAGTACGACGAGCAGCCGCGACCGGCGCTGGTCCGTGAGATCGAGGAAGAGACGGGGATGGAGGTCGAGGTGGGGCGGGTGGTCGAGGTCTATGCCAACGCCGACCCCAGCCGTCCGGGCGTGTTCCTGTTGTTCGAGGCGCGGCCGACCGGCGGGCAACTCCGGCCCGGCGATGATGTCAGCGAAGCGCGCTGGTTTGGCCCCGCCGACCTCCCCTGGGCCGATCTGGCGTTCGAGCAGATGAACGGCGTCTTGCGGGCGTTCTGGCGGCTGGACGCGCTGGAACCTTCGTGATTGGCGATTGAAAGTTGATGTTGGCGATTGCCACATCATAGCAGCCGTCTCCGCCCTCCGGCCATCGTCCTTCGTCTATCGTCCATCGTCTCTCATCAGGGCAACGGCAAGGCGATGAAATCACTCGTCACGGCGCCGCCGTCATCCACCACTGGCAGGCGCTGACCGGTGTCCGGGTCGTACAGCCCAGCGATGAGGCGATAAGGGCCGGGCGGGAGGGCGGCGGGCAAGTGCAGAGGGTGGGGATCGAGGACGGTCTCGCGGGGGAGCCAGGCGGTGGTGGGCAGGGCGCCGCCGGCAGGGTCGCCGTCATGTTGGGCCAGGATCGTGCCATCGGGGCCGAGCAGGTGGACGAAGACGCGGTAGCGTTCGGCGGTGGGGCCGGCCGGCTGCCAGTGCAAAGTCAGGGTGATGGCCTGGCTCGGCCCGATCTCGCCCGCCAGGTCATAGCCCCGCAGCCGGTGCCCGCCCTGCCAGATGGCTGCGAGGGGATAGCTGGGCGTCGAAGGCTGGAAGCTGTGCTCCCGCGCCCCTACCTCCACCCGGCCCAAGTCCAGGTAATCCCGGCCTTGCCACTGCTCCCGTGCTTCGGTGGCCGGGTCGAACAGCCCGGCGATGAGGCGATAGCGGCCGGCGGGGAGGTCGGCGGGGAGGCGCAGGTGGTGTTGGCTGCGGATCGGTGCGCTGGCAGCCCAGGCCGATGTTGGCAGCCAGGGGATGGGCGGCCCTTCCAGCCCGGCCACGACCTGCCCCCCCCGACCCAGAAGCTGAACGAAGACGTCCCGGTCGGGCGAAAGGGGAGCGGCCGGCTGCCAGTAGAGACTGAGGGCGAGGTCGTCGCCGGGGAGTTGGGTGGTTTCGGGCCGGTCGTGGCCGAGGAAGGCGACGGCATCGCCCCGGAGGGCGGAGGGGTGATCGGGGGAGACGGGGGCTGAGTCCGCCGCTGGAGCGACTGTGACTTCTCCCAGCAGTGCCTGCGCGCCCGGTGTGGGGCCGGCGAGGGCGATGGGCGTTTGGGCGGCGTCGAGCAGGGCGGCCCAGAGCTGGTAGGTTCCGGGCGGCGTGCCGGGTGGGATGGCCAGGGCGATGCGGTCGCGGTTCGTCCAGGGGGGCTGGGCAGGGTCGAGCGGCGGCCAGGGTTGGGCGAAGGGGGTGACATCGCGCTGCGCCCAGCGCGCGCCGGCCGCCGGGTCGGTGAGCCAGAGCGAGAAGGTGAGGCCGGCGGGGTCCACAGTCCGATCTCCCGCCCAGGCCAGGTCGAAGAACAGCCGTGCATCCGATTCGACCATCTGGGCGGAGGACAGGGTGACGCCGTTTTCCCAGGCGACGGGCGCGGCCAATTCCTGGCGGGGGCCAGCGGGCGCGGCTGCCCAGGCCGTAAGCCGCGTTTGCTGGTTGAACCAGCGGTTTTCGAGCTGATAGTCGCCCTGGGCGAGATAGTCTTCGGCAGCGGTTTCGAGGATGCCGCCGAGGGCCAGGTGTTCGGGGAACCAAACCGCCCCTTGTGTCAGGAGGCGGTCGAGCGCGGCGCGGGTGTCGGGTGTCCAGTCGTCGCCGGGGCTGGGGACGATGGCGGGGCCGGTTTCCTCCGGCAGATAGGTCCAGAAGTAGCCGGTCTGCCAGGGGAAGATGGCGAAAACGCTGTCGTTGGGCCGGGCCTGGGCGCGGACGGCGGCGATCAGGGGGCGATAGTCGGCGTCGGGATAGCGCGGGCTGAGGTAGAAGGTGGTCAGGCTGGCGGCCGTGGCTGCAAAAAGGAGGGCGACGAAGGCGATGGCCGCCGCCCGCCAGCGTTGCATCAGCCGCTCGACGCCGGTGGCCAGCAGCAGCCAGAAGGCCGGGGCGCAGAAGAGGAGGATGCGCTCGAAGCGGGGCGGGATGAAGGGGGTGCGCAGCTGCTGGACGAAGGCGATGCCCAGCGGGAGGGCCAGGCAGAGGGCCAGGTAGGTGAGGGCCGGGGCGAAGCGGCGAGACCGGGGGGCTTCCTCAGAGCGGCGCCGAAGCAGGAGGAGGGCGAACGGCAGCAGCAGGAGGATGGCCCAGGGCCAGAGTCCGGCCAGCGGGCCTTCGAGATGGCCGACGAGGAAGGCGCTGAGGTGGCGTCCGAGATAAGCGAGCAGGCCGAGGGGGGCGTCGTTGTCCTGGACGACTTTGTAGGCGACATAAGCGAGCAGTTTGGGGCCGGCGAAGAGGATCCAGGGCACGTAGAGCAGTCCGGCGGCAGCCAGGGCCGCCAGCCAGGGCCAGAAGCGCCGCCGGGCGGATGCCAGCATCCAAATGAACTGGGCCAGCGGCAGCAGGGCGAAGTAGTAGAGGGTGTGCAGCCCCGCGACCAGGGCCAGGGTGTAGGCGATCCCGAAGCGGAGGCGCGCGCCCGGCTGCGCCCAGCGCCAGCCCACCCACAAGGCCGCCAGGCTGAGGGTGGCGGCCAGCCCATACATGCGGATTTCCTGGCTGTAGTAGATGGCCAGGGGGTTGATGGCGACGAGGGCGGCGGCGATGACTCCGGCCCTGGGGTTGCGCAGATCCCGACCCCCAAGATAGGCCAGGGGGATGGCCAGAAGCCCGGCAATCAGGCTGAAGAACCGTAGCGCGGCCGGGGACAGCCCGAACAGTCCGCTCCAACCGTGCAGCAGAGCGTAGTAAAGCGGCGGGTGGATGTCGGCTGCCGTCAACCGCATCATGTCGGCCACGGGCCGGGCGGCAAACCAGACGCTATAGCCCTCGTCCCACCACAACGGTTGGAAGTCCAACCGGATGAGGCGCAGAAGAAAACCCAACAAGATGAGCGCCGCCAACATGACCAAACGGCGTCGCCGGCCGGCGTCTTGGCCGGGGTGCTCGGCGCGAGACCCGAAGGCTGAGGTCATGGACGGCTGCGACGACACGGAACAGGCATTACGCAACACGCAACCCGGCGCCGCTCACTGCGCCGCGAGGAAAGCCACGAATTTTTCCCGGTTGGGATCTCCGCTTGCGGTGGAGAACCTGACAAGGGGCGATTGGATTTGGCCGCCGCCGTCGATAACATAGAGTTCCCAGTCGCCCATCCCAGGGTTCAGGATCTCGACCTTGATGTTGTAGGGCTTGCGGTTACCGCGGTCGGGCGGGGCAGAGAATTCGAAGACATCGCGGGAGGGGGCGCTGGTGAAGACAACCTGGCCCCCGCGCCGCAGTTGGACGCGCCAGCCGGATACCGGCGCCCCGGCCAGGTTATAGACCTTGACCCAGATGGTCAGCCAATCGTTGTTGGTCTGGAAGTGGAGCGGGCCTTCGCCCACATAGAAGAGCGGGGCCGGGGTGGGCGTGGGCGGGATGGGGGTGGGGGTGTCGGTGGCGGCCGGCGGCGGGGCCGGCGGCGGGGTGGGGATGTCCGAGGCGGTGAGGCCGTCGGTGTTGCCGCTGATGCTGATCAGGCTGCCCATCACCCAACCAGAAAGCCCGCCCTCCAGACAGCAAATCTGCCACCATGTGCCCTCGGAGTTGACGCCGACGATGCTGAAGACCTGCCCCTGGTTGGCATGGCCGATGCGCTCGAAGGTGGGGCCGGGGCCGCTGCGGATGTTGGCCTGCTCGATGGCGATGCGGGCCTCTGGCGGGGGGAGGGGCGTGGGGGTGGCCGAGGCGATGGGGGTTTCGGTGGGGGTGGGGGTGATGGTGTCGGTGGGGGTTGGCGTCCAGGTGGGGGTGGGGGTGATGGTGGGGGTGGGGGTGACGGTGTCGGTGGGGCGCAGGGTGGCGGGCGGGGTGGGGGTGGGGGTGGGGGTGGGGGCCACGATCAAACGGCCCACGCTGCAACCCAGACTGGCAAAGGCGAGCAGCAAGAGCGCAGCAAGGAGGCGAAGTCGGGCGGCGGGGCGCGGGCGAGTGGGGTTGGTCATCGTCGAAGGTGCGTCGCACCTGCCAGGTGCGACGCACCGGGCGCGTCAGTTGCGCGTGAACTGGATGAACAGCCACTGCAAGTTGGCCGGGTTGGTTTGGAACGAGATGGCGGGGCTGACCTGGACGCCGTTGCCGTCAACCAGCCAGATTTTCCAGTCGGCGGCATCCTGGCTGCCGTACTCGAATTTCACGTTCTGCATTTTGTTGTCGCCGCAGCCGGGGCAGGTGGCGTCGCTGCCGCCGGGGCGCGAGGTTTCGCTCAGGGGGACGTCGGCGCCGTTGCGGGTGGCTTTGAGGCGATAGCCGGCAAGCCAGGCGCCGCCCTTGTCTTTGACGGCGCCGAAGACGTTGAGGAAGTTGTTGGTGGTGCGGCTGGTCGAAGGGCCGATGGCCGCGAAGGGGTAGGAGGCCGGGGGCGGGCTGGTGGGGGCCGGGGGCTGCGTGGGTTGGGCCGTGGGCCGCGGGGCGGGGCGCGGGGTCGGCGGCGGGGCCGGGATGTTGGCGGCCACAGCTACGGCTGATGTGTCTCCGACCGGGCGGGTGAATTGGGGGCTGTTGATCACCCAGGCGACCTGGCCGTTGGGCGTCTGCACCTGGAACCAGTCGCCGGCGTTGTTGCGGGCCAGGATGTTCAGCCGCTGGCCGCGCCCGGCCTGGGTGAGGCGGGGATAGTTGGTGCCGGGGCCGCCGCGCAGGTTGACGGTGGGAGCGGTGATCTCGACCTGGGGCGCCACCGGCGCTGGGGTGGCTGTGGGCGGTTCCAGCGTGGCGGTGGGCTGTTCGGGCGTGGGCGAGGGCAGCTCGGGGGTGGCGGTGGGTGGCTCGGGGGTGGCGGTGGGCGGCGCCGGGGTGGGGCTGGGCGGCTCTGGCGTGGCCGTGAAGGTGGGGTGCAGGGTGGGCCGCGGGGTGGGGGACGGCTGGGGCTGCTGCCGGCCGCCCAGGTTGCACCCGGCCAGGAGCAGGGCCAGGAGTAGGGCCGGGAGAAAGCGGAAGAGGCGCATTGGGGGTGCGATCACGGGTTGAATCCGAGGTGAGGGGGTGGTGGATTGGGAAGGGAAGGCAGTATAGCACGCAGGCAACGGCGCGCCCAAGCGGTCTTGGCGTGGGGGAGAGGGGGGATGGTGAGACGGAGGGAGGGAGGGACGCAGAGACGCAGGGAGGGAGGGACGCAGGGAGGGAGAGACGGAGGGACGCAGGGAGGGAGGGACGCAGGGAAGGGGACATGGCGCCGAATATGATCTGGAACATTGCTGGCGGCAGGAAGATCGGATAGAATCGGGAGCAAGGTCAATCCCCTGACGGAGTGTCTTTTTCTTTCTTCTCGCCTCTGCGGCGCCCCAGGTTTTGGGCCGTCGATTTCTCGATCGAGGTGGATATGTTCACCCCCCCCCCATCGTAGTTTAGTTTACATTGTCAATGGGTTGATCGTGATCAGTTTGATTGTCGGTGGCCTGGCGCCGGTGCAGATGGCGCAGGCGGCCGAAGCTGGCAAGGCGGCCGCAGGGCCGGCCCTGAGCCGCAACCCCGAACAAAGGGAGGAGATAGCCAGAAACACCGCGGCCATAGTGAAGTCGTCGAGTTCACCTATGCCGACCGGGACGACCTGCCGTCGAGCTGCAATCCTTTCGACT